>JAGWXX010000061.1 GCA_018969685.1 Acidobacteriota bacterium
CGCGAGTCCCGGTGAGCAGGACTTCGGCGACATGACGCCTGCGACCCTGCTGGCCGGGCTACCCGAAGGTGAACCGCTCAGACTGCAGGGCGGCCCGCCGCACGCGGCGGGAGTTGTCGCGGCAGTCGACGTGCCGCGCGTGCAGCGCCTGGTGTCCGGATTCGTGAACCGGAGTACCGCGGCCGAATAGCCCGCCGAACCGCCTCGGATACGCTCCGGGCATGGGCACGTCACCCTGGAGACGCACGGCGATTGCGGTGGCGAGTGCGGTGCTCGGTGTCGCGGGCACGGCGTCGGCGGCACCGGCCAACCGGATTCATCCCTCCGCAGGGGCCGACGCGGCCCTCGCCGCCACCCGGGCACAGGCCGCGGCCACCGGAATGCGGTATCGGACGATCTGGGAGAACGACGACCAGTACTACGAGCGCAATGCCACGGGGGACGTGGTGGTGCTGGTGGAGGCCGGCGAGGTGGTTCGTGTCTGGCTCCTGGGAGCGGGGCGGTACGAGTCGTTCATGAAGTTCGAGCGCAACGAGCTCTTCAAGAACGATCCGTGGCACGCGCAGGTGTGGAACCGGTATGGACACGCCTCGAATCCGTTTCTCAGCGTCGTGACTGCGACCGGAGAGGACGCGACGCTGTTGTCCGGCAAGCTGCTGGATCCGTTCGCCGAATACCCGCTCGACGAGAACGCCCGGGTCGTCACCGACGCCCGCGGCCGTGCCGTCACCATGGTCGTGTACGACAACCCCCACGTCGAGGTGCTGGCGTGGACCGCACCGAATGCGGTGAGGCCCGCTCCGAACCTGCTGGTGCCCGAGGCGAACCATCCCACGATGTCGACGACGATCGAGTCGGCGAGCGCGCTGCTGGAGGACGTCTCCAATCTCGGCTCGAAGGCGCGCGCGTTTCCGGGCTTCAAGGGCAATCCCGTCGGCACGCTCCGGAAGGTGGCCCGCTACTACGGATGGCCGGTCACCGACGCACCGGGTGGCATCGCGATGACCGTCACCGAACCACTCGGGTCGACGTGGCGCATCCGCATGACGGCTCGGCGCACCGGTACGAAGACCGCGGAGTTCGCGCTGCTGTCGGTCCCCGCCATCATGAGCCGCGAGGAGGCGACGACGAGGCGCGTGCTCGGCATGCTGTCAACGATGGCCGTCGACTCGCTGATCTGCGACGTCGACTGCTACGTCAGGAACATGCCGACGAAGCTGACCGCGGCTCGCGCCCGCGAGGTCGCCTCCTCCTATGGGACCGGAGACGAGGGTGGTGCAACGATCGGTGTTTCGGGCGATGGCGCCGCATTGACGGGCAGCGTCGCGTTCGAACAGGGTGGCTTCTGTTTCGCCGTCCCCCTGCAGGGCAGTGCGTACCTGCAGCGACCGGTGTCGTGGGTGGCCCGGGTGGGATCGGCCGGTCCGAACGGCACGTGCCAATAGAGGCGGTCAGAAGAATCCGAGCCGGTAGGTAGCCTCGTCGCCGAGGTCAATGTGGAGCGCGCGGTGCGGTTTTCGACGAAGAAGTAGTCGGAAACACGGTTGCTCCGCGTCGGAGTCGATCTCATCGACCGTCTGGGCATCGACGCAGTGTCGGTCGGGAAGATCGCCGACGAGGCGGGCCTGACGCGGCCGACCTTCTACTCGTACTTCGAGTCCGTTCCCGGCCTGTTTGCCACCATCTGGATGGAGGTGGGTCCACAGTGGCTCCGGAGGATGTCCGATCTCGATGCGAGACCGGAGGAGTTCGACGGGGTCGAGCGCACCATTCACCGCGCGATGATCGAGATCCTCACTGCGGCCCACCGGATGCCCGAGGCGTTCGAGGTCGTGCAGCCGACCGTGGCCGAATGGTGGCGTGGCGTCCAGCGGGAAGGGCAGTTCCACGCCGAGAAGGTGTCCTGGTTGGTCGGGCAGCGCATCGGGTCGGAGCTCACCGCGCCGATCGATCCGGAGGTGGTCACGTCGGGCATCGCGAGCACGGTCCTCGCTGGTATGCCAGTCCGCTCCGCCATGCCGGATGGACGGGACGTGTCGGTCAGCCTTCCGGAACTGAGCGGAATCTCCGCCGTCACCGACGACTTTGACGCCAAGGTGATCGTCGCCGCCATCGACGTCATCGCGCGGTCAGGTGTCAAGGGCGCATCGATGATCCGAGTTGCGCGCCGCGCACAGGTATCGACCGGCTCCATCTATCCGCGGTTCGAGTCGCTCGACGAGGTCATCGACCGGTCGTTCGAGCACGCCCTCCGTGCAGTTGTCGCCGACAACCTCCTGCGCGCCAAGGAGGCCGGCACCCCGGCCGACTACGGCGAGCTCATCATCGCCGGTCTGTCCCCGTCGCGCGAGACATGGAGGAACTTCAGGATCGAGATCCACCTCGAGGCGAGGCACAGTCCCCCACTCGCCAGCCGACTGGCGGCGAGCATCAAGGAGAGCAACGACGTCATCGTCACGACGAGCCCCTACCTGCGCGGCATCCCGCTGGAGGTGGTGTCTCCGGTGCGCTATTTCATCTACGCGCTCGGAATCGGCATTGCGGTGCTCCACAACGCCGGCATCCCCGTCGCGCGGCTCGACCACTCGCGCGTCAGCGTCGAGTTCGCCCGGTCGATCGAGCGGATGATCGGCTGACCGCGGCGGGTTGGCGCAGGGTCAGCCGCGGCGCCAGACGGCCTTGCCGCCGGTCGCCCGGCACACGAGCCTCGTCGCGCGGATGGTGCGCACCGCTCCTGCGCGAGGGCACGCCGTCCCGATGACGGTTCGGGGAAGGAGCACCGTGGTCGTCGGTGCGACCGTCGTGCTCGGCGGTGGCGGCGCGGCGACGGTGGTGAACTGCCACGTTCCCTCCGACGCGATGGCCGGGTAGGCCTCGCCCCCGGCGTTCTTGAAGTACCAGCCGTCGATGAGAATTGCGTAGGTCGTGGAGTACTCGAAGTTCGAGCGGGGATTGATGACCACCTTGAACGTGCCCGGGACGAAGGTCGTCACCGCGAGGCCGTCCTGGGCGCGGAGCACTTCGGAGATCACCCAGTCGGCGCCGACCAGCTTCTTGACGGTGATGTTGCCGCCGTCGAGGCTGACGGCCTGGTCGAAGGTGAACTCGAGGTTCGCGTCGATCGCGACCCCGGTCGCGCGGTGGGCAGGCGAACGTGTCAGCAGCGCGGGCGGCGCCGCGTGGGCGGGGCTGGCGGGAGCGAGGGGCGCGACTGCGGCGACGAGCGCCGCGACGAGCCCGAGTGCTCCATTGCGGCGCGTGGTGATGCGGTTCATGCAGGGGTCAGAGTACCGTGCGGTCCCGATGACGCTGGTCCATGCAGTCAATGGACGCCCGCTCGACGGGCCGGTGCAGCCCGGCCTCGACGTGGCCGTCGTGGGCATGGGGTGCTTCTGGGGCGCAGAGCGGCTGTTCTGGCGGGTGCCCGGCGTGGTGGTCACGTCGGTCGGGTACGCGGGCGGTCACGTGGCGTCGCCCTCCTATCGGGAGGTCTGCGGGGGCCGGACCGGACACGCCGAGGTGGTGCGGATCGTCTTCGATCCCGCCGTGCTGCCGTACGAGCGGCTGCTGGCCGTCTTCTGGGAGTCCCACGACCCCACCCAGGGCGACCGTCAGTGGAACGACGTCGGCCCTCAGTACCGCAGCATCGTCATCTGCGTCGACGAGCGGCAGCGAGCGATCGCAGAGCGCTCGCGAGCCGACTACGAGGCCCGGCTCGCCGCGGCGGGCTACCCGCAGATCACCACGGAGATCGTGGTGGGAGGCGAGTACCACCTTGCCGAGGACTACCACCAGCAGTACCTCGAGAAGAACCCCGACGGGTACTGCGGGCTGCGCGGCACGGGCGTCGCGTGCGCCGTGCCCGGCACGTCACTCGCCTGAGCCCAGCCAGCCCTTCGCGACGATCTCGTCGCGGTCGGCGTCGAGCGGCCTGCCCTCCCAATCGAGCCGTCCCGGCGTCGCGGACAGCTCGGCGATCAGGCCCTGCATCGGCGTGCCACCCACCTCGGCGATGAGCCCCCGCGCCTGCACGTGCGGATCCTCTGCGACGTCGGCCATGTCCATCACCGGACCGGCGGCGGCATCGGCGGCGGCGAGCTGAGCCATCGCCTCGTCGCGCGTCCGCGCCGCGCACCACTCGCGCATGCGCGACTCGACCGTGTCGCGGTGCTCGACGCGTCCCGCGAACGACTGGAAGCGCGGATCGTCACCGAGTCCGAGCATCGCCATGACTCGCCGTGCGACCGACTCGCTCGACGTACTGATGCCGACCCACCGGCCATCGCTGCACTGGTACACGCCGCGCGGCACCGAATAGGGGAGGCCCGACCCCATCCGCGGCTGCAGTTCGCCCGACAGGCGGTAGAGCGACGGCGTGGGCCCCATGATCTGCAGCAGCGTCTGCAGCAGGTTGACGTCCACCACCTGGCCCGTGCCCGAGCGCAGCGCCACCATCGTGGCGAACGCGGCGGCGAGTCCGGTGACCTCGTCGGTCAGCGCAATCGGCGGCAGCATCGGGGGACCGTCGGGCTCGCCGCTCACGGCTGCGAGACCGGCCATCGACTCGGCGATCGACGCGAAACCCGGGCGCTGTGCGTACGGACCCGTCTGCCCGAACCCCGAGATTCGCACGATCACCAGTCCGGCGTTGCGCGCCAGCAGCACGTCAGGGCCGAGGCCGAGCCGCTCGAGCGTGCCAGGGCGGAAGTTCTCGACCAGCACGTTCGCCCCGTCCACGAGGGAGAGGAACGTGCCTCGGTCGCCGTCATTCTTGAGGTCGAGCGCAATCGTGCGCTTGTTGCGGTTGACGAGCTTCCACCACAGGCCGCCGCCGTCGCGGGGGTCGCGCCACGCCATGCCGCGCAGCGAGTCGCCGCCGTCCGGCCGCTCGACCTTGATGACGTCGGCGCCAAAGTCGGCGAGGTAACGGGCGCAGTTGGGGCCGGCGAGGACGGTCGAGAGGTCGATGACGCGCAGGCCGTCGAGCGGTGGGGTCACCTGATCGGCCTCGAGCGCCGGGACACCGCCGTGCCGCCCCACCACCGTCCGCTGAACCGCCATGCGAGGTCGTCGTCGCCCGCAGGCTGTGCCGCAATCGGCAACGGCCAGAGGGCCGCCATCGCCACGGCGATGGCGGTCGCCTCTTCCTCCGTCGGAGCGGGGGCGATGGCGCAGATCGTCGGCATCGCCTACAAGGGCATGTTGCCGTGCTTGCGCTGCGGCAGCGTCTCGCGCTTGGTGCTCAGCATCTTCAACCCCGCGACCAGCTTGGTGCGGGTGTCGGCGGGATCGATCACGTCGTCGACGTAGCCGCGCTCTGCTGCGGCGTACGGGTTCGCGTACTTGTCCGCGTACTCCTTCACCAGCTCGGCGCGCCGCGCGGCGGGGTTCGCCGCCTGCTGCAGCTCGCGCCTGAACACGATTTCCACGGCACCCTGCGCGCCCATCACCGCCAGCTCGGCCGTCGGCCACGCGTACGCCAGGTCGGCGCCGATCGACTTCGAGTTCATCACGACGTAGGCGCCGCCGTAGGCCTTGCGGGTGATCACCTGGATGCGAGGCACCGTGGCCTCGCAGTACGCGTACAGCAGCTTCGCTCCGTGCCGGATGATGCCGCCGTACTCCTGGTCGACGCCCGGGAGGAAGCCGGGCACGTCGACGAACGTCACGATGGGGATGTTGAAGGCGTCGCACGTTCGCACGAAGCGCGCGGCCTTCTCGCTCGACTCGATGTCGAGCACGCCCGCGAGCACCATCGGCTGGTTGCCGACGATGCCCACCGACCGGCCGTCGATGCGCGCGAAGCCGCAGATGATGCTCTTCGCCCAGTGGGGGAAGTACTCCATGAACTCGCCGTTGTCCACCACCTCTGCGACGACCTTCTTCATGTCGTACGGCTGGTTCGGCGACTCGGGCAGGATCGTGCGCAGCGACTCGCAGCTGCGCGAGGGGTCGTCGCCGGTGTCGGTCGTCGGCGGGTCGCCGAGGTTGTTCTGCGGCAGGAAGCCGAGCAGGTAGCGCACCTCCTCGAGGCAGGCGCGTTCGTCGGCGCTGACGAAGGTGGCGACGCCGCTCTTGGACGCGTGGCTCATCGCCCCGCCGAGCTCCTCCAGCGTCACCTCCTCGCCGGTGACCGTCTTCACGACGTCGGGTCCGGTGATGAACATGTGGCTCGACTCGCGGACCATGAAGATGAAGTCGGTCATCGCCGGCGAGTACACGGCGCCTCCCGCGCACGGTCCGAGGATGACGGAGATCTGCGGGATCACACCCGATGCCTGCACGTTGCGGTGGAAGATGCCGCCGTAGCTGGCGAGCGAGACCACTCCCTCCTGGATGCGCGCGCCCGCGCCGTCGTTGAGGCCGATGACCGGTGCGCCCACCTTGAGGGCGAGGTCCATCAGTTTGTGGATCTTCTCCGCGAACACCTCGCCGAGCGCCCCGCCGAAGACCGTGAAGTCCTGGCTGAACACGAACACCTTGCGGCCGTCGACCGTGCCCCAGCCCGTGACGACGCCATCCGTGTACGGGCGTTCCTCGAGTCCCGCGGCATGGGCGCGGTGGCGGGCGAGCAGGTCGAGCTCGTGGAAGCTGCCCGGGTCGAGCAGCACCTCGAGCCGTTCGCGGGCGAGCAGCTTGCCCTTCTCGTGCTGCCGCTCGATCGCGCGGGGCGAGCCCGCGCGGAGCGCCTGCTCCTTGCGGGTGCGCAGGTCCTGCAGCTTGCCGTCCATCGCGCCGCCCGACACGGCGCCGACGCTAGTGCGCGGGGTGGCTCAGCCGCCGGTGGTGGTGGCCACCGGCGGGAGGCTCGTCGTCGGTGTGCCGGAGACGCCCGCGAGCGTCGACGGCACGCCCGGCACGGTGGTCGCGCCGGGGACCAGCGTGGTGCCGGGGACCAGCGTGGTCGCTGGCGACGGTTCGCCGACCGTGAACGTCGTTGCGAGCGGCTCGAGCTCGCCGGTCGTCGTCGCACCGGTGATCTCGATCGACCACACTCCGGGCGCCCTCAGTTCGAACGACCCGTCGCCGGGCACCAGCGCCGCGCCGCGCCGCGTGAGCGGCACGCTGATCGCAAAGCCCGCGTAGCCCTCGGCCTGCGGGACGAGCCGCACGGTGAGGTTGTTGATGCGCGCCGGCTCGAGCAGCTCGATGCGCAGTGCGTTGACGCCCGTCGTCGCCGGGGTGACCGACATGACGACCTTGAACCTGTCGTTGCTCAGTTCCTGCACGAACGCATAGGTCACCTTGCCGCCGGCAGACGGCGCGGCCAGGGCGGGGCTGCGCATCGGCAGCATCCACGAGGAGAGGATGAAGAGGAACATCGCGACGAGGAGCTCGATCGACACGGCGCGCCGCAGCCGGGCTGCCAGACCCGTGGAGAGCTCGTCCAGCCGGTCGAGTCGCATCAGCGCGAAGTTCTTGATCGCAAGCGCGAACAGCGCCATCAACAGCGTCGCCAGCAGCTTCAGCACGCCCAGCACGCCGTGTCCGGAGGAGAACGGGTTGCCCCCGTTCAACAGGTACACCTGCAGGCCGCCGGTCACGACGGCCGCGAGGATCAGCGTGCTCATCAGCTTCCCGACCCCGATGACGGCGTCGATCAGGTCGCGCGCGCCCGCCCGTGCGAGCACGACCCGGATCAGCAGCGCCAGCGAGCCCACCCACACGCCGACGGCCAGCACGTGGATGATGCCGAGGATGTGGAACATGAACGCGACGTCCTGCCCGGCGCGGTTCATGCCCAGCGTGGCCATCATCGACGTCACGAGGGCGATCGCCGGTACCTGTGTCTCCTCCTCGAGGATGCGTCGCGGCATCAGCACGACCCAACCGGAGGCGGCGACGAGGACCATCCGCAGGATGAGGATCCACCCCCCGCCGTAGTTGAGCGCGGAGAACCAGCTGAACGGCAGGAGATAGTCGGTGAAGCTGCCCCAGTCGCGCTGCACGGCGGTGAGCACGACGATCAGGTAGGTGGTGAGCATCGCGCCGATCCAGGCGAGGAAGTAGAAGCTCTTCGCGCGCCGGTACTCGGACCCCTCGGGCCACACCGTGAGCACGATCAACCCGCCGAAGACCGACGCGATGAGCAGGTAGTTGAGGACCCTGAGCAGCCCGATGAGTCCCCCGACGCGCGGGGCCTCCGTGGGCGTCGCGGCCGGCTCCTCGCCTGGCGGCGCCGGTTCGCCGGGCAGCGTGGTGGCGTTGGGATCGGCGACGACGGTGGTGCCGACGACGGTGGTGGCGCTGGTGACGGCGGAGACGAACGAGAAGGACCCGACGCTCTCGTCGGGCAGCGACCAGCTGAGCGTGCACTGGCCCGCCGGTGGGATCTGGGTCAGCGCGACGGACACCGTCTTCAGGTCGGCGCCGAGCTGCGGAGCCCCCAGCCCGACGAGGTTCCCGTCGCAGGCGAGGACGAGGCGGATCGACGTGGCGGCGTCGGTCGCGGTGATCGGATCGCGGAACACCATCTGGATCTGCGTCGGCGGGACGTCGACGCGCTGGTTCGCCGCGGGGTTCGACGACACGACCTCGTTGCTGCCGGTGGTGCCGGCCGCGGCAGCGAGCCCCGGGAGGAGCGAGATCGCGGAGCAGACCGCGAGGCCGGTGGCTGCACACGTGCGCCGAAGCAGGGACACCATGGTTCGCCGAAACGCTACACAGCAGGGCTGCGGGCCACCGGCCGGTCCGCGAACAGCCGCTGGGTAGGCTCGCGCGGCAATGGCCGTCCAATCGCTGTACCGGCGCTATCGGCCCAGGCGGTTCGACGAACTGAAGGGCCAGGAGCACGTCGTCCGTGCGCTGCGCAACGCCGTCAAGAGCCACCGCGAGGGGCAGGCCTACCTCTTCTCCGGACCGCGGGGCACGGGCAAGACCTCCACCGCCCGCATCCTCGCCAAGGTGCTCAACTGCGAGGACCCGCAGGATGGGGAGCCCTGTGGCATCTGCAACTCGTGCGGGTCCATCGACAGCGGCAACAGCTACGACGTGCTCGAGCTCGACGCGGCCAGCAACAACGGCGTCGAGAACATGCGCGACCTCATCGAGCGCGCCGCGCTGGGCAGCCCCGGCCGCCACCGCGTGTTCATCCTCGACGAGGTCCACATGCTGTCGAAGCCGGCCGAGGCGGCGCTGCTGAAGACCCTCGAGGAGCCGCCGCCGCACGTGGTGTTCGTGCTGGCCACGACCGATCCGCAGAAGGTCAGCGAGACCATCCGCAGCCGGACCCAGCACCTGCAATTCCACCTGCTGCCGATGGCCGAGCTCGAGGAGCACGTGAGGTTCGTCGTCGCCGACGCGGGGCTGAAGGTGAGCGAGGACGCGATCCAGCACGTGCTCGCGCAGGGCGGGGGCTCGGCGCGCGACACGCTGTCGGCACTCGAGCTCGTCGCCGCTGCGGGGGGAGACGTCGAACAGGGCGTCTCGACCGACGAGTTCGTCGAATCGATCGTGGAACGCGACCCCGCGCGCGCCGTGCGCGCAGTGGCGTCGGCCGTGGCCAAGGGCGCCGACCCACGGACGTTGACCGAATCGGTCGTCGCCCACCTACGGGACTGCTTTCTGTCGCAGATGGCGCCCGATCTCGTGCAACTGCCCGACCGCCGTGCCGACGTGGTCGCCGAGCAGGCCGCAAGGCTCCCGTTGGCGCAGGCCGTGCGTTCCATCGAGGTGCTCGGCGAGATGCTCGTGGAGATGCGCCACTCGCCCGACCCGCGCGTGCTGCTCGAGGTCGCGATGATCGCGCTGACCCGCGAGTCCGCGGCCGCGGCCGGTGACGTCGCCGCACTCGAGGCACGGGTGGCCCGGCTCGAGTCGTCGCGCGACCAGTCGGGTCCGATTGCGCGCACGCCGGCGCCGGTCGATCCGAAGACCGGCCGCGCCCAGCTGGGCGGCCGCGCGCGTCCGCCGGCCGCAGCGACTTCATCCGCGGGTCCGTTGACGGAGGACCAGGTCGTCGCACGGTGGTCGGAGGTGCTCGCCGAGCTGAAGCCGATCGCGCGCGCCACGATGTCGACGGTCAAGCCGGTCGAGTGCGCGAACGGCTCGCTCGTGGTTGCCGCCCCGAACGACGCCACTGCATCGCGCGTCGCGGAGCACATCCCCGCGCTTGCCGAGGTGCTGGCGCGGCGGGTCGGGCGCCCGATCGAGGTGCAATGCGAGGTCGATTCCCGGCGTGCAGCGGCTGGTCAGCCGTCCGCGCCGTCCTCCGCCGCACCGCGGGCGCCGCAGCACGTGGACGCCGGAGCGGGCACGGGCGACGACGACACCGGTCGGATCCCCAATGACCAGATCGGGGAGGTCATTCCACCCGAGAATCCGATCGAGAACCTCCGCAAGGCATTCCCCGGCTCCGAAGTCGTCGACGCGCCGTAGACCCCGGCACCACCGCTGATGTCGCTCGCCTACACGCCGCCGATGCAGGCGCTGATCGACGCCCTCGGCCGTCTCCCGGGCATCGGCCCGAAGTCGGCGCAGCGGATCGCCTTCCACCTCCTGAAGACCGAGCGCGGCGAGGTCGAGCGGCTCGCGTCGTCGATCCTCGAGGCCCGCGCGCTCGTGCGGTTCTGCGAGCGGTGCTTCAACTTCTCCGACTCGGATCTGTGCAGGGTGTGCCGCGACGACGGCCGCGACCCCACGACGGTGTGCGTGGTGGAGGAGTCGCGCGACCTCATCGCAATCGAGAAGACGGGGCAGTTCAAGGGCCGCTACCACGTGCTGCTCGGCTCGATCAACCCGCTCGAAGGCGTCGGCCCGGAGCACCTGAAGATCCGCGAACTGCTGGTGCGCATCGGTGCGGAGGGAATCGACGAGGTGATCGTCTGCACGAACCCCAACACCGAGGGCGACGTGACGGCGATGTACCTGGCGCGGCTGCTGAAGCCGCTGGGGCTGCGCGTGACGCGCATCGCGAGCGGCCTGCCGGTGGGCGGCGACCTCGAGTATGCGGACGAACTGACCCTCGGTCGCGCACTCGACGGTCGGCGCGAAATGCCCGACTGATTCGTGCCGGACGGCCCGCACCTCGGGGGCGCGGACCGTGCGGGGCTAGACGGTGCGGACGATGAGCGCATCCCCCTGCCCGCCGCCGCCGCACAGCGCCGCCGCGCCGGTGCCGCCGCCGCGGCGCCGCAGCTCGTGCAGGAGGGTGAGTGCGAGCCGGTTGCCGCTCATGCCGATCGGGTGGCCGAGCGCGATGGCACCGCCGTTGACGTTGACGACGTCGTCCCCGATGCCGAGGTCGCGCATCGACGCGATGCCCACCGCCGCGAACGCCTCGTTGATCTCGAAGAGGTCGACGTCGGCAAGCCGCACGCCGCCGCGCTCGACCGCACGGACGATCGCGCGGCTGGGCTGCTGCAGCAACGAGGCCGAGTCGGGGCCGGCGACCATGCCGTACGAGACGAATTCCCCGAGCGGCGCGACGCCCCGTCGCTCCGCCT
Source organism: Acidobacteriota bacterium (assembly GCA_018969685.1). Taxonomy (GTDB): domain Bacteria; phylum Actinomycetota; class Acidimicrobiia; order Acidimicrobiales; family Ilumatobacteraceae; genus UBA3006. Next base: position 11,445 of record JAGWXX010000061.1, read on the forward strand.
CTGCGCGCGACATGATGACGAGGGCGCTGCCGCCGTCGCTGATCTGGCTCGCGTTGCCCGCCGTCACCGTGCCCGACGGGTCGAACGCCGGACGCAGCGCGCCGAGCGACTCG
>JAGWXX010000006.1 GCA_018969685.1 Acidobacteriota bacterium
TCTGGTGAACGAACCGCCGCACACCGGTTGCAGTGCGGCATCGGTTCGGCGAACTCTTGGTAACCCGACATCGGCAAGAACCGGCGCCGACCTGCCGGGGGGAGCAGGCGACGCCGGTTCGAACCCGGCACCCGTGCGCGGGTGCCGGGTTCGCAGCGACCGGGGACCGCTACGAACCGATCACCCCGCCATCCCTGCGGGTGATCACGATCGTGCAGTCGCGCGGCACGGGACCAGCCGCACCCGTGAACTGCTCCGGGAAGTTCGTCACCGACGCCTTGCCGTCGCCGGGGTGCTGCAGGTTGACGAACATCGTCCTTCGGTCCGGCGTGACGGCGACGCCCGTCACTTCGCAGCCCTTGACGCCCGTGAACAACCGCTTGAACTCCCTGGTCCTCGCGTTCGCGACGAGCATCTGGTCGTTGGAGCCTCCCGGCTGCGTTCCGTCGGTCTGCACGAACAGTCTTCCGTCACGATCCGCCCAGATTCCGTCGGGAGAGCCGTACATCTGCCCACCCGCATCCGCGACGTCCTTGGAGACCGCGAAGATGTCCCAGGTGAAGCGGAGGCCGACGTGGTTGTTGGCGTCCTTCCACCGGACGATGTGTCCATCGGCGTTGGCCGCCACCGGATTTGCGGCGTCGACTGGGGCCCGACCGGCGGTTCCACGCTGGGAGTTGTTGGTGAGGGTGACGTAGGCGGAACCGTCAGGACCGACCGTGATCCATTCGGGGCGGTCCATCTTGGTCGCGCCCGCGACATCAGCGGCGAGCCGCGTGTACACGAGGATCCAGTCCATCGTCCGGTCGGCGAGCAGCGGGTTCGCGGTGGAGAGCTCGAGCCAGTCGCCCGTGCCGTCGGCATTGAACCGAGCAACGTACAGCGTTCCCTCGTCCAAGGGGCTGACGCCCTTCTTCACCATCGTCTTCCAGTCGCGTGCCGAGACGAACTTGTAGATGTAGTCGAACCGTTCGTCGTCGCCCATGTAGACAACGATCCGGCCGTCCTTGCCCTCGACGACCTCGGCACCCTCGTGCTTGACGCGGCCGAGCGCAGTGCGCTTGACCGGCCTCGACTTCGGCTTGTTCGGATCGATCTCCACGACCCATCCGAACCGGTTTGCCTCGTTCCCGTACGCCGTGTTGGACACGTCGAATCGGGGGTCGTGAAGGTGCCAGCCATAGCCGAACCCAGCTGCGTTGATGCCGTACCTCGACTGCTCCGCACTCGCCTTCCACGCGGTCGACGACGTGCCGAAGTACCCGTTGAAGTTCTCCTCGCACGTCAGGTACGTCCCCCACGGCGTGTAGCCGTTCGCGCAGTTGTTGAGTGTTCCGAGCGTGGGGTTGCCCGCAGCGTTGCGCAGGAACGCGCTCTCCGCGGCGGGTCCGCTGAAGGCGACCGGCGTGTTGACGTGGATCCGGCGGTTTCTCCGGTCCTTCGCGACCCTCCAGCCACCCTTCGCACGCTCGATCGCCACGACCGACACGCCGTGTGCAGCCTGCGACAGCTGCACGTCGGCGGCGCTTGCCGCGTTGACGCGGCCGTACACGTGCTCGTTCGTGCCGTACTCGTGGTTGATGCACAGGAGTCCGCCGCGCTCGTTCCCGAAGTACGTCATCCCGTCGTGGCCGATGCCGATGCTCCGGTTCTGCTGGTCGGCCGTGAAGCCGGCGTACTGGAACGACTCGCCGGAACCATCGAGCTTCTCCCGCCACGGGATCAGCACGCTGTATCGGTACTCCGGGGCGATGGTCGGCATGGGACCGCTCTGGAGGGGAATCGACGTGAAGCCGATCAGCGGCTTCGTGGCGGCTGGGGAAGCCGGGACGGCTGCGCCGGTCGGTGCAGCACTCGCCGCGGGACTCAGGGCGAAGTAGGTGGTCGCCGCCGTTGCGAGACCTCCGACGATCAGTCCGCGCCTGCTGACGTACTGGTCCAGGATGCTCGCGAACGTCGGATTGTCCGAGTTGTTGCTGATGCCATCGTCACTGACGTCCATGGTGTGGTCTCCTTGTTGCTCAGGGAGTCGCGGCTGCAACCCCACGCGGCCGAAACGTAGGAAACGAGTCCGACGGGATGGTGACCCCTTGGCGACACCGGCGACATCAGCGGGTGAATTCCTGGCACCGGCCCATTTCCACCCGAGCGACAGGCGCATCCCGACCCAGACTGGAATACCGGATCAATACAAGACTTGGACAATGTCCGGATTACCGCTAATCTCGCTCGCGATGCTGGACCGTCACGCCGAACTCCTCCGCCAGCACGGCCTGCACGTCACCGCCCAGCGACTCGCCGTCCTGCGTGCCGTGGCCAACCTCCCCCACGGCACCGCCGACGCCATCACGGAGCACGTCCGGGACGAGATCGGCGCTGTGTCGCGCCAGGCCGTCTACGACGCCCTCAACGTGCTCGCCGACCACGGCGCGCTCCGCAGGATCCACCCCGCAGGCTCACCGGCCAGGTTCGAGGACCGGGTCGGCGACAACCACCACCACCTGATCTGCCGCGAGTGCGCTCGCGTGCTCGACGTCGACTGCGCCGTCGGGTACGTGCCGTGCCTCGAGGCATCGAATGACCACGGCTTCGCCATCGACGAAGCCGAGGTCGTGTACTGGGGCACCTGCCCCGACTGCCGCCGTGCGGGGCAATCCCGCCCGGCGGATGCGGCACCCGCCGCGAACCGCTAGCAACACGGAAACACAAAGGAGCAACACACGTGAGCAACGAAGGCAAGTGCCCCTTCTCGGGCGGCGCGATCACGTCGAACGACATGGGGACCACCAACGGAAAGTGGTGGCCGAACCAGCTGAACCTGAAGGTTCTGCACAACAACCCCGTCGAGGGCGACCCGATGGACCCCGAGTTCGACTACAAGGCGGCGTTCGAGTCGCTCGACCTCGACGAGGTGGTCAAGGACCTCACCGCCCTCATGACCGACTCGAAGGAGTGGTGGCCCGCCGACTACGGCCACTACGGCCCGTTCATGATCCGCATGGCCTGGCACGCAGCCGGCACCTACCGCATCGGCGACGGCCGCGGCGGCGCGGGCGCAGGCATGCAGCGCTTCGCCCCGACCAACTCCTGGCCCGACAACGGCAACCTCGACAAGGCCCGCCGCCTGCTGTGGCCCGTCAAGCAGAAGTACGGCAACAAGCTCTCGTGGGCCGACCTGATGATCCTCGCGGGCAACGTCGCGCTCGAGTCGATGGGCTTCAAGACCTTCGGCTTCGCCGGCGGCCGCGCCGACGTGTGGGAGCCGGACGAGACGTACTGGGGCACCGAGACCACGTGGCTCGGTGACAACCGCTACACCGGCGACCGCGAGCTGGAGAACCCGCTCGCCGCGGTGCAGATGGGCCTCATCTACGTCAACCCGGAGGGCCCGAACGGCAACCCCGACCCGCTGGCCTCGGCCCGCGACATCCGCGAGACCTTCGGCCGCATGGCGATGAACGACGAGGAGACCGTCGCCCTCGTGGCCGGCGGCCACGCGTTCGGCAAGGCCCACGGCGCAGGGGATGCGAAGCAGGTCGGCCCCGAGCCCGAGGCCGCACCCATCCAGGCGATGGGCTTTGGCTGGATCAACTCCATGGGCGAGGGGCACGGCGTCGCGACGATCACCAGCGGCATCGAGGGTGCGTGGACCACGAACCCGACGCGCTGGGACTCGGAGTACCTCAGCATCCTGCTGGACAACGAGTGGGAGCTGACCTCCAGCCCCGCCGGCGCCAAGCAGTGGAAGCCGAAGGGCGGGGCGATGGCCGCGGCCGTGCCGGACGCGCACGACCCGTCCAAGCGCCACGCGCCGATGATGACCACCGCGGACCTCGCGCTGAAGTTCGACCCCGAGTACGCGAAGATCTCGCGGCGCTTCCTCGACAACCCCGAGCAGTTCGCCGACGCCTTCGCCCGCGCGTGGTTCAAGCTGACGCACCGTGACATGGGGCCGAAGGCCCGCTACCTCGGCTCGCTCGTTCCCTCCGAGGACCTCATCTGGCAGGACCCGGTTCCGGCGTCCACCACGAAGGTCACCGGCTCGGACGTCGCAGCGCTGAAGGCCGCGGTGCTCGACTCGGGCCTGACGGTCTCCGAGCTCGTCTCGGTGGCGTGGGCCTCGGCCTCGACCTTCCGCGGCACCGACAAGCGGGGCGGCGCCAACGGCGCGCGCATCCGACTCGCGCCGCAGAAGAACTGGGAGGCGAACGAGCCGGTGCAGCTGACCCGCGTGCTCGACGTGCTGGAGGCCGTGCGCAAGCGGTCGGGCAAGTCGATCTCGATGGCCGACCTGATCGTGCTGGCGGGCTGCGCCGCGGTGGAGAAGGCGGCGAAGGACGCCGGCTTCCCCGTCGAGGTGCCGTTCACCCCGGGCCGCGGCGACGCGACGGCGGAGCAGACCGACGCCGAGTCGTTCGCCCCGCTCGAGCCGATGTTCGACGGCTTCCGCAACTACCTGCGGCCGGGCCTCGTGCAGCCGACCGAGCGGCTCCTGCTGGAGAAGGCGAACCTGCTCACCCTGACCGCACCGGAGATGACGGTGCTGGTCGGCGGCATGCGGGCCCTCAACGCCAACTACCAGCGGTCCAGCCTCGGCGTGCTCACGTCGCGCCCCGGCCTGCTCACCAACGACTTCTTCGTCAACCTGCTCGCGATGGACGTGCAGTGGGTGCCGACGGACAAGTCCGAGGAGCTGTTCGAGGGTCGCGACCGGAGGACCGGCGCGGTCAAGTGGAAGGGCACCCGCAACGACCTGGTCTTCGGCTCGAATTCGCAGCTGCGGGCGCTGGCCGAGGTGTACGCGCAGGACGACAGCAAGGAGAAGTTCGTCCGCGACTTCGTCGCCGCGTGGACCAAGGTGATGGAGCTCGACCGGTTCGACCTGAACTGACGAACCACTGAACGACGGAACGGCCGCCGGGGGCACCTGCCCCCGGCGGCCGTTCTGCGTTCCGGCTCAGCCGGGGTACTTCGGCGACGCCCCGTACGTGTTGGATCCCTTCGCGCTGTCGCTCGCGAGGAAGACGATCAGGATGATGACGCCGACCAGCGGGATCAGGCCGATGAGGAGCATCCACCCGGACCTGCCCGTGTCGTGCAGGCGGCGGATCGCCACGGCGAGCGACGGGATCAGCGTCCCCAGCCAGTAGACCAGCGCGACGAGTCCTGTCACCGCGTTCAGCCCGTCGCTGATCGAGCCAACGACGTTGAGCACGATCGACACGATCACGCCGGTGAGCGCGAACCACCAGTACTCCGAGCGCCTCGCCCGGCCCGAGAACGTCGCGTAGTTCCCGAGCACCACCGTCTTCCATGCGTTGACCAGTTGCATATCCGTCCCTCCGTTTCGATGTCCGACCCCCTTGGGTCGGACGGAGCCGACACTACCGTTGCGCGAACGTCGGAGGTTCGGATCGCGGTCAGCCCCAGCTGGGCGCCTCGGGTGCCCACGCCATGTCCATCACGACCGGCGCCATCATGGTCGGCCACGGCACCCGCTCGAGGATCGCGCCGTCGGGCGACACCACCCAGAACCCCGACTCACCGCTCGAGAGCATGACATAGACCAGCACGACCCGACCGTCCGGCGACCAGACCGGATTGGCCCCCATCCACTCGGGATCGTCGACGAATCCCTCGGGGAGCAGCGGCCGCAGACCCGTTCCATCGGCATTGACGACGAACGGCTCGTCCCGTCCTTCCGGACCCCGGTTGCCTTCGAAGACGACCATCGATCCGTCCGGCGACCAGGACGCCGTCCCCGACGTAGCGCACACGGCCTCGTCTTCGTTCGGCGTCCCGCGACCCGTGATGCGCACCTGCTCCAGCGAGGGCACCTCCAGCCGGATGAGACCCGTGCACTCGTCGTCGCTGTAGGCCATCAAGGCCGAGCCAGTGGGCGACCATCGGAAGCCGTCGAGATCGGCCGGTGAGTACATCACTCCTTCCGCAGGCTCCCCACCGTCCACGACGGGCGGCACGCCGGTAGGCGAGATGAAGAGGCCGCGGGGGGAGACGGTTCGGACGTATCCATACCACTTGCCGTCGGGGGACGTCGACCACCACGGTCGAACCGGGTCGTCCACGGCCGACGACGGCGAGCCGTCGAGGTTCACCGCGCGCCACGTTCGGTCCGTGAACCTCCCGAGACTCCCGTCGGCGTCGAGCTCGACGAAGTACAGGGTCGATCCGTCGTAGGTAAACCCGGGAGAGCCGGAGTTCTGGCCGGGTTTGGACGCGACGATCACCTCGCTGCCGTCCGGCTTCACCAGGCACACCTGAAACGACATGTCGAACACGCCCTCCACGAGCGATATCGCCTCGTCCACGCTGTCAACACCCGACAGGTCCTCTCCCGCCAACGCCGTCGGATCCGATCCACAACCCGGTCCGGCAATCGCAAACATCCCCGGAAGCCCTGACAGGGAGAACCCCTCCGCGGCGGTCGTCCCGGACGGGGCATCCACGCCCGTTTCCCCTGCGACGGATGTCGATGGGACGGGCGCGCCAGCCTCGTCGCCGCCGCCCACGCCGCACGCCCCCGCCGCTGCGGCACCGACCACCACCACGATCGCCCAGCCACACCTTCGCCGCGTTCGATGAGCCATGCGGCGTACAGTACCGATCGTGGTCGACGCCTTCCGACACGTTCGATGCAGCCCTGTCGCCGCGGTCGCCGCCGCGCTCATCCTCGCCGCGTGTGGCGCGGCCGACGGTGCCGAGCCGTCCGACACCGCCGTCGCAGAGTGCCCGGCCGCGGATCCGTCCGACGCAACCGCCATCTCCGACGAGCGCGCGGCGGTCCTGGTCGGCCTGTCGGAGGCCGACGCCGAGCACTGCGCGACGGAACTCGGCTGGGGATGGCGGGTCGGCGAGCGCGACGGCGAGGCCTTCGCACTCACCGCCGACTACTCCCCTTCTCGGGTCACCGTCACCGTCACCGACGGGACGGTGACCGCGATCGTCGTCGGCTAACCGACCCGCGAGCGTGCGGCGCGGGCGACGAACGCAGCGGCGAGCGCCGACACGAGCGAGGCCGCGAGGATCGCAACCCGCGCATCCCGGAGGAGCAGCGGATCGTCGAAGGCGAGGCCGCTCACGAAGAGCGACACCGTGAACCCGATGCCGGCGGCATGTCCGGTCGCCGCCAGGTCGCGAAGGCCGAGCGACGGCGCAACTCCGCCCGGCCGGACACGTCCCGCCACCGCCGCGGCCGACAGCACGCCGAGCGGCTTGCCCACCACCAGGCCGAGGAACACACCCCACGCCACCTTCGACTCCACCGCACGCCCGATCGTCGCCGACGACACCTCCACCCCGGCGCTCGCAAGCGCGAACAACGGCAGCACGGCGAAGCTGCTGAACGGATGCAGGCGGTGCAGCAGCCACTCGACGACCGACACCGACCCCTCCGCGGACGGGCGCTTCGGGTCCTCCGCGTCGACGAGGCGGGTGCCGCGCTTCGGCGTCACCGGCGCCAGCAAGCCCATCGCGACGCCGGCGAGCGTGGCGTGCATGCCCGCAGACTTCAGGGCCAGCCACAGCACCAACCCGAGGAACACGTAGGCCGGGACTGCCTGCACCCCTGCCCGTCGTACGACGATCGCGGCGACGACCGTCACCGCCGCGAGCGCAAGCCACGCGAGGTGCACACCGTCGGAGTAGACGAACGCGATCACCAGGATCGCGCCAATGTCGTCGATCACGGCGAGACCCAGGAGGAAGGCCCGTGCGGCCTGGGGGACGGAGCGCCCCAGCACGGCGACCAGCCCGACGGCGAGCGCGATGTCCGTCGCGATCGGGACGCCCCAACCGGCCGGTGCCGCGCTGCCCGCCACGGCCAGATACAGGCCGGCAGGGACGACCATGCCCCCCACGGCGGCGACGAGCGGGATCGCGAGCGCACGGCGGGATGCGAGGTGTCCCGAGGTCGCCTCACGCTTGATCTCGAGGCCGACGACGAGGAAGAAGACCGTCATCAACCCCTCGCTCACCCAGTGGGCGAGATCCATCCGCAGGTGCAGCGACGCCACGTCGGCGCCCACCACCAAGGACCACAGCGATGCGTGCGAGGCGCGCCACGGCGAATTCGCCCAGACGAGGGCCACGACGGTGGATGCGAGCAGCACGACGCCGCCCGCGGCCTCGGTGCGCAGGAAGTCGCGCAACGGGGCAATTGACGGGCGGCTCAGGCGTGGCTCGGACATGGTGATCTCCCCTGCCGACCAGACTTCCCGGCGAACCCAAAGGTCATTGTGGCACGCGTGGACCGTGCCGGGACGGCGCTGCGCTCCGCGCCTCGACCGGCGCTAGCTCGTGATGCGCTCGCGCAGGTGCACCGGCTCGGCCGGCGGCCGGCCCTTCCGACGGACGCCGATCTGGACGACCTCGACGAACACCGAGAACATCATGGCCGCGTAGATGTAGCCCTTCGGGATCTTCTGTCCGAGGCCCTCCGCCATCAGCGTCGTGCCGATCAGCAGCAGGAACGCGAGCGCGAGCACCTTCACCGACGGGTGGCGGTTCACGAAGCGGTAGATCGCACCGGACGCGGCGAGCATGACGAGGACCGCAGCCACCACCGCGACGACCATCACGGGGACATGATGCGTCATGCCCACCGCCGTGATCACCGAGTCGATGGAGAACACGAGGTCGAGCAGCAGCACCTGGCCGATGACCGCCGCGAAGGAGACCGCCGCCTTCCCGCCGCTTCCGTGCTCCTCGCCCTCGAGCTTGTGGTGGATCTCGCGGGTCGCCTTGAAGATCAGGAACAACCCGCCCGCGAGCAGGATCAGGTCCTTGCCGCTGAACCCGACGCCGAGCACCTCGAACAGCTCCGTCTTCAGCGTGATGACCCAGCCGACCGCCAGGAGCAGCAGCACGCGCATGCCGCCCGCCGCGAGCAACCCCGTGCGGCGCGCGCGGTCCTGCTGGTCGGCCGGCAGCTTGGAGGCGAGGATCGAGATGAAGATGACGTTGTCGACGCCGAGCACCACCTCGAGGGCGAGCAGGGCGGCGAGTGCCGACCAGGCGTCGGGATCGGAGAGCCAGGACATGCAGGCGATGCTAGGCGGGAGCCCGTGCGGCGGACCGGAATGCCGTCAGCGGTCGCCGGCGACGACCCGCCACAGCGGACCGGGCAGGGCGCGCAGCACGGCGAACACCGGCCGCAACACCCACGGCACATACCACGTGCGGGACCGCCGTGCGCCGAGCGCCCGCACCACCGCGCGCGCCGCGCGGTCGGGGCCGATCGTGAACGGCGCCTCCTCCAGCCCGCGCGTCATGCGCGTGCGCACGAAGCCGGGGCGCAGCACCTGGACGCGCAGCGAGGGGTGTGCACCGGCGAGGCCGCGCGCGAAGGCGTCGATCGCCGACTTGGCCGCTCCGTAGGGGTAGTTCGACCGCCGCGGGCGCAGTGCGGCGACCGACGACAGCACGACGATCGACCCGCCTCCGCGCGCCGACATCGCGCGCGCGACCGCGGCCAGTGCCGCGGCCGGACCTGCCGCGTTCGCCGTCATCAACGACCAGACGTCGGCTGCGCCGGCCTCCCCCGACGCGTGCCCGAGGCTGCCCACGGCGCAGATCGCCGCGTCCAGCCCGCCGAGCACCTCCACCGCGGCTGCGACCGCCGCGTCGTGACGATCGGCCTCGCGCGCGTCCCACGTCGTCGCCCCCACCACCGCGCGCTCTGCACCCAGTTCGGCGGCGCGGGTTCGCGCGGCCGGCGCGTCGCGCGCGGCGAGCACGCACCGCACGTCGCGCTCCGACGACAGCCGTGCCACGGCGCGCAGCGCGATCTCGCTGCCCCCGCCCAGCACGAGCACGCGCAGCGGATCAGCGCCCACGGTGGCTCCCCCGCAGGCCGAGCCGACGGTCGAGGTCGCTCGTCAACCTGCGGTCCGGATCGAGCCGGTCGGCGATCCGGCGCCACTCCGTGAGCTTCGGGTACATCGACGGCAGGTGCCGCGGCCGCATGCGCGCATCCTTCGCGAGGTAGGTGCGGCCGCCCGCCTGCACCACCATCTCGTCGAGCGAGTCGAGCAGCGCGCGGGCCTCCGGGCCGTCTGCCAGGTCGGCGGCGAGCGTCCATCCCGTCCGCGGGAACGACAGCAACCCCTCGCCCGCGGGACCGAACCGCTTGAGCACGCCGAGCATGCCGGGCGCGCCTCCGTCGGCGAGCCGTTCGACCACGTGACGGAGCGTCCCCTCGCGGCCATCGGGCAGCACGAACTGGTGCTGCAGGAACCCCCGCCGCCCGTAGAGCCGGTTCCAGTCGCGCAGGGCATCGAGCGGATGGAAGAACGGCGCGATGCCGACGAGCTCGCCGTCGCGCCTGCGAGGTGCACGACGGAACCACGCCTCGTTGAACGCGCGCCCCACCGGGCGGTTGAGCACGAATCCGGGCACGGCGTCGGGGACGCCCGCGCGCACGCGCGGCGCGTACGCCAGCGGATCGGCGCGCCGCGCGGCATCGAGGTCGGCCACCGTCGCGTGGTCGCCGGCCGACACCACGCCGCGGCCGAGCGACGCTCCGCGCGCCAGCAGGTCGATCCACGCGACCGAATACCGGTTGCGGCCGTCGGCCTCGGCGAGGCACGCCAGCATGTCGTCGATGCCGTCGACGCGCCGCGTCCCCACCGCCATCCACGACGTCGCGATGCGCAGCATCCGCACGTCGGCATCCAGCACCACGCCCGTCAGCCCCATGCCCCCGGCCGTCGCACGGAAGACGTCGTCGCCCGGGCGCGCGACCACCGTGCCCTCGCCGGGTGTCGCGACGCGCATGCGCCGCACGTGCGCGCAGAACGAGCCGTCGCGGTGGTGGTTCTTGCCGTGCACATCCGCGGCGATCGCGCCCCCGACCGTGACGAACCGCGTGCCGGGCGACACCGGCACGAACCACCCCTGCGGCACCGACCAGCGGAGCAGCTCGTCGATGCTGGTCCCCGCGTGCACGCGCACGGTTCCCGCACCGCGCCACGACGGCTCGGGCACCGGCGCCGACGGCACGAGCACGGCTCCCCCGTCGATCTGGGCCGCGTCCCCGTAGCTGCGGCCGAGCCCGCGCGGCACCCCCGCCCTCGGCCACGCCGTCGGCACGCCCGCGACGATGGGAACCTCCGTCACCTCCGCCCACGACGTCCGGCCCCAACCGCTGACCCGCACGCCGTTCACCACCCGATGCCGACGGCGAACAGCAGCGCCCACGCCGCGCCCGCTGCGGCGAGCACGCGGTCGGAGAGGATCGCCTCCTCGGGCGCCTCCGTGCGGCCGTGCGCCGACAGCAGCAGGTAGCGCAGCAGCGCGAGCGCGAAGGGCACCGCCGACAGCTCGACGGCCAGCGAGCCGTCGCCGCCCGACAACTCGAACGCCCACAGCACGTACGCGACGAGCGCACCGCCCGCGCCGAGCGTCTGGACCTGCGCGAGGAACCCGGGGGTGTAGTCGCGCAGCACCGAGCGCCCCGCATCACCCGCACGCGCGAGTTCGCTCGCGCGCTTTCCGGCGGCGACCGCAAGCGCAGCGAACGCGACCACGGCCATGAACCACGACGACACCGGCACGTCGGCGGCAGCCGCTCCCGCCGCGGCACGCAGCACGAAGCCCGACGCCACCATCATCACGTCGAGCACCGCCACGTGCTTGGCCCCGAGCGAGTACGCCGCGTGCACCGCGAGGTACGCACCGACGATCCACGCCGCGCCCGCGTCGACCAGCGCCGCGCCGACGAGCGCCACGGCCGCGAGGACGGCCGATGCGACCAGCGCCACCGGCGCGGGAAGCGCACCGCTCGCCACCGGGCGCCCCGACTTCACCGGGTGGGTGCGGTCGGCCGCGGCGTCCGCGACGTCGTTCGCGAGGTACACCGCCGAGGACGCGGCGCAGAAGACCACGGTCGCCGCGAGCACCGACGGCCAGCGCGCGTCGAGCACTCCGGCGGCCGCCGGTGCGGCGAGCACCAGCAGGTTCTTCATCCACTGCCGCAGGCGCAACGACGAGATCAGACCGGCGACCATGACGGGATCATTCTGCCCGACGAGGCGAGCACGACGCTGCCCGCGCGGCGCGCGCCCCCGGATCGCTATGGTCGCGAGCCGTGGAGACCCTGATCGCGCAGATCTCCGACCCCCACATTCCTGCGGCTGGCGCACCGGCTCCGGTTGGCACGACGCCACGGGCCAACCTCGAAGCGGCGGTCCGCGACGCCGGTCTGCGGGCTGCCGCCATCCTCCTGACCGGCGACGTCGCCGCGAAGACGGGATCGAACGAGGAGTACGCCGAGGTCGCGGCCGCCGTCGCGTCGTCCACGGTCCGCATTCTTCCCTGCTCGGGGAACCACGACGACCCGGGTCGGCTCGCCGCGCTCTTCGGCGTGCCGATGCGCGGCGACCGGCTCGACTACGCCGTCGACATCGGCGACGTCCACGTCGTCGTCCTGGACTCGTCGCGTCCCGGCACGGTCGCCGGCACGGTCGACGACGCGCAGCTCGACTGGCTCGACGGACAGCTCGCCGCGCACCCCGGCTCGCTCGTGGCGCTGCACCACCCGTCGGTCGACATCGGCGACGCGATGTTCGACCAGATCAGGCTGGACGACCGCGCGGCTGCGGGGCTCGCCGCGGTGTGCGAGCGGCGCCGCCCCGTCGCGGTGCTGCACGGCCACGCCCACCAGGCGCACCGTTCGACCATCGGTGGTGCGCCGCTCTTCGTATGTCCATCGAGCGCCTACGGATTCGACTCCTCGGGTCCGCGGCTCGTGCCGGTGCCGCACGCACCCCGCTGGGCGCTGCACCGCATCGCAGACGGCCGCATCGTGACGGACGTCGTCGACGTGCCTGCCTGATCCGTCACGTCGACACGTGCGACGCGCGGAACCGCGAACCGGCCGGTCAGCCGCCGACGACCATGTAGACGAGCAGCATCTCACCGAGCACCAGGACCGTGAACGCGACGTACGCCACGACCTTCGCCACCGAGGCGAGCGCTCCGCCGGACGACCCCGCGCGTCGCGCACGCAGGAATGCGGTGACGGGAAGTGCGGCGGCGGCGAGCCCGAGCAGACCGAACACCAGGAGGACGAGCCACGTCTCCGCGGTGTCGTCCCACAGGACCATGAACTGGAGGAACATGAGCACCGGGGACACCGCCATCGAGACGATGGCGAGCACGAGGGTGATCACGGACGAGGCGGCCCGGGGGGCCTTGGGATCTTCGGTCATGCGCCACTCTGCCACGAGCCGCAGCTCATCCCCGACATCCCGGTCGGGCCCGTCCCGTCGGCGTCGCCGACGGGACGGGCCAGGTGCGGACGGCGCAGGTCAGTCCGCCACGTAGGCGTGCTCGCCGTGCTCGGTTGCATCGAGGCCGGCGTCCTCCGATCCCTCGTCGGCGCGCACGCCGACCGTCGCCTTGAGCGCCAGCATGATCAGCGCCGTCACGACGAACGAGTACACGATGACCGCGCCGTTCGCGAGCAGCTGTTCGAGCAGGAGCGACGCTCCGCCGCCTGCGAGCAGTCCCGCCTTGTGCGAGGCACCGAAGTAGCCGGGATCCGCGAACACGCCGACGAGCAGCGACCCGAGCAGGCCGGCGACGAAGTGCACGCCGACCACGTCGAGTGCGTCGTCGTAGCCGAGCCGTACCTTGATGCCGACCGCCAGTGGGCAGACCGCACCGGCCACGATCCCGATGGCCACCGCCGACATGCCCGTCACGTACCCCGCACCGGGCGTCACCGCGACGAGGCCGGCAACGATGCCCGAGGCCACCGCGACGTTCGTCGCCTTTCGCCCGCGCAGCGCGTCCACAGCCAGCCATGCGAGGCCACCGCTCGCGGCGGCGAGGAACGTGTTCATGAACGCCTGGATGGCGGTGCCCATGCTGGCGAGGGCGGCGGGCGCCGACCCGGCGTTGAAGCCGAACCAACCGAACCACAGGATGCCCGCACCGATCATGACGAGCGGCAGCGAGTGCGGCGCGGGGACGCGGTCGGGGAACGCGCGGCGGCGCCCCAGCACCAGCACGCACGCCAGGGCCGCGATGCCGGCGTTCACGTGAATGGCCGTGCCACCCGCAAAGTCGAGCGAGCCGCGCGACCCGAGCCAGCCGCCGTAGATCCACTTGAACACCGGCACGTACACGAGCAGCACCCACACCGGCACGAACACCGCCCACGCGCGGAAGCGCATCCGTCCGGCGACGGCCCCGGAGATGAGCGCGGGCGTGATCACGGCGAACATCCCGAGGAAGGCCACCACCATCAGGGCGAAACCGCCGTCCTCGCCCGTCACCCCGAGCCCGCGCAGGAACGCGTGGTCGAAGCCGCCGATCCATCCGGCGTCGAACGGCACCTGTGCGAGCGAGAAGCCGAGCACCACCCACAGCACCGGCACCACCAGCAGGCACCAGAAGTTCATCATCATCATGTTCGCGAGGTTCCGCCCGCGGTCGAGGCCCCCGTAGAAGAGGGCGAGACCCGGTGTCATGAACAGCACGAGCGCCGCCGAGACCAGGAGCCACGCGTTGCCCGCCGTGCTCCAGATGCCGTCGATGTTCATCGTCGTTCCTCCCTGTCGTCCGGGCGCCGCCCGGTGCGGCGCGCCGGCGGGAATGGTGTTCCACGGATGTTTCGCCCGCGTTGCGGGCGCGCGGAACCGACGTGAACTCCGTGTGTCGGCACGTGCCCTGCGCGTGACGGGAGCGTTTCGGGTCAGAGGAACGCGTCGCGCACCGCGAGCAGGCGCCGGGCCGGACGGCGGGTCCGCGACTCCACGGCGTCCGCGAGCGAGGTGAGCGCCAGGAGCCCGTTGATGCCCACCCAGCGCAGCGGCTCGGGCTCCCAGCGCGGACCGGGCGCCGCCAGCAATGGCGAGCCGAGCAGCTCATGGCCGTCGTCGAGCACCGCGTGCGCAGCCGTGCGGCCCGCGAGGTACGACAGGGCAACGCCGTCGCCGACGTACCCGCCCACCGCGACCCCGTCGCC
The DNA here is from genome assembly GCA_018969685.1 of Acidobacteriota bacterium. GTDB lineage: Bacteria > Actinomycetota > Acidimicrobiia > Acidimicrobiales > Ilumatobacteraceae > UBA3006. Next base: position 14,993 of record JAGWXX010000006.1, read on the forward strand.
GGTGCGCACGACGCGCGCCCGCCAGTCCCGCGGCGCCGCCAGCGCACCGCCCCACTCGTGCGTGATCGACGCGCCCGATGCGGCGGGGAACAGATCTCGTATGGCATCGGCGAGGCGGCGGTGCACCGGGCGCACCGCGTCGTACCGGTCGCGCACCCGCGAACCGAGGTGGTACGGCGCGCCGCGGCCGCCGAACGCGATCCGGCCGTCGGCCGTGCGCTGTGCGTAGGTGACCATGTTGCGCCCGTCGGCGACGGCGACCCGTCGCGCCCAGCCGATCTCGTCCCACACCGGGGGCGGCAACGGCTCGGTCGCCACCATCAGCGAATAGAGGGGCACGAACCTCCGGTCGCGCCCGCCGTACGCCTCCGTCGCACGGATGATCCTCCCCGCGCGGACGCGTCCCCGTGGCGACTGCAGCACGCCGGGCGCGACGGCCGAGACGGGCGTGCGCTCGTGGACCGTCCCGCCCCGCGACTCGACCGCGCGGGCGAGGCCGTCGACGAGCTTGCGGGGGTGCAGCACCGCGCAGTGCGCGTTGAAGAGCCCGCCGTGCACCTCGGCCGTCCGCACGCGCGCCGCGACGGCTTCGGGCGGCTCGAACCTGACGTCGTCCGGCCCCACCCCGTGCCGTCGCCACGCGGCCTCCGCGGCCCTGAGCCGCTCCACGTGCGCGGGGTTGCTGGCCACGACGAGGCTCCCCTCCTTCGCCCAGTCGCACTCGATGCCGTCGGCGGCAGCCGCGGCACCCACGCCATCGACTGCGGCGAAGGCGTCGAGCTGCAGGCGCAGCGCGGCGTCGCGTCCCACCGCATCCGACAGTTCGTCGAGCGTCACCGGCAGGTCGCCGCTGCACCAGCCCCCGTTGCGCCCGCTCGCGCCGAACCCCACCTCGCGCGCCTCCAGCACCGCCACCCTGAGGGACGGAACGCACGACAGCAATTCGCGCGCGGCCCACAGTCCGCTGCAGCCCGCGCCCACGACCGCCACGTCGACCTCGAGGTCGCCCTCGAGCGCGGGCCGCCGGACGCCGTCGCAGGCCTCGCTCCACAGCGGGCGCGCGACGGCCACGGCGCGCCGGTCTACTGCAGGACCGCGGGGGTCTCGCCCATCTCGAGGCCGAGCTGTGCGCCGGTGTAGGGGTGTGCGCGCGCCACGTCCTCGTCGAGCTCGACGCCGAGACCCGGTTCATCGGACGGGATGACGAACCCGTCCTCGAAGCGGATCGGCTTCTTCAGGATCCTCGCATGGAAGCCGTCCCAGCGCTGGATGCTCTCGAGGATGAGGAAGTTCGGCGAGCACGCGGCGAGCTGGATGTTGGCCGCGCCGACGACCGGGCCGCAGTACAGGTGCGGCGCGAGCTGCGCGTGGAACACCTCGCACATGCCGGCGATCTTCTTCGCCTCCAGCAGGCCGCCGCACCGGCCGAGGTTCATCTGGATGATCGACGCCGCGCCCGTCGACAGCAGCCGGTGGAACTCGTACTTGCTCGTCAGCCGCTCGCCCGCCGAGATCGGGATGCTCGTCGCGCGCGCGACCTTGGCCATCTCGTCCGGGCTGTCCGGCGGCACCGGCTCCTCGAACCACAGCGGGTCGTACGGCTCGAGCCTGCGGGCGAGCCGGATGGCACCCGATGCGGTGAACTGGCCGTGCGTGCCGAACAGGATGTCTGCGCGGGTGCCGACCGCCTCGCGCACCGCGCGCACCATCTTCTCGGAGCGGTCGATCGCCTCGAGCGCCGGCTGGCGCCCGTCGTACACCGTGTAGCGGCCGGCCGGGTCGAACTTGACGCCGGTGAACCCCTGCTCGACCGCGCGCACCGCCGCCTCGGCCGCCGCGTCGGGGTCGCTGTACACGGGGTGGTCGGCGTACACGTCCACGTCGGACGGTGGGTAGAGGTACGTGTAGCAGCGCAGGCGCTCGTGCACGCGCCCGCCAAGCAGCTCGTGGACCGGCTTGCCGGCCTCCTTGCCGCAGATGTCCCACATCGCCATCTCGAGCCCGCTGACGATTCCGCCCGTGGTGAGGTCGGGGCGCAGCGAGTAGCCACGGCCGTAGACCTCGCGGGTCATCGCCTCGATGCGCCACGGCTCGCGCCCGATCACGTGCCGCTCGGCCACCTCGACCGCCATCTGTGCGACGAGGTGCGGCGAGTAGGTCGCCGTGTAGATCTCGCCGACGCCCGTGACGCCGGTGTCGGTGACGAGCTTGACGAAGATGAAGTAGCGCCCGCCGTGCCGCGGCGGCGGGTTGCCGACGACGAACGTCTCGATGCCGGCGACCTTCACGTCAGAACACCACGACGTTGCGGAGGGCCTCGCCGCGCTTCACGGCGGCGATCGCCTCGTTGATCTCCTCCAGCGGATACGTCTTCGTCACGAGCTCGTCGAGCAGCACGCGGCCCTGGCCGTAGAGGTCGACGAGGTTCGGGATGTCCACCTGGATCCTGGCGGAGCCCATCTTCGAGCCGAGGATGTTCTGGCTGTAGGCCGCCATCGTGCCGGGGTCGATCTCCGACATCACGCCCGACGCCGGCATGCCCACGAGCACGACCGAGCCGGCCTTCGCGAGCAGCCCGTACGACGAGTCGAAGGCCGCCTTCGCGCCGACGGTGACGAAGACGTAGTCCGCGCCGTGACCGCCGGTGATCTCGAGCACGCGGGCGGCGACGTCCTCCGAGGACGACACCACCCCGTGCGTCGCGCCGAAGCGCGTCGCAGCCTGCACCTTCGACGCCGAGATGTCCACTGCGACCACCGTGCGCGCGCCGGCGACGCGCGCTCCCTGGATCGAGTTCAGCCCCACCCCTCCCGTGCCGATGACGACGACGTGGCTGCCGGCGGGGACCTTCGCGGTGTTCGTCACCGCACCGAAGCCCGTGATGACGCCGCACGCCAGCAGCGCCGCCGAGGCAGACGGCACGCGCGCGGGGATCGCCACGCACTGCGACTCGTGCACGAGCACCTGCTCGGCGAAGCCGCCCGTGCGCATGACCTGCGCGACCGGCTTGCCGTCTGCGTCGCGCAGCGGCGTCTCGGCATCGAGCCGGAACTGCGTCGAGCACGTGACGGGGCGGCCCATGCTGCACCCGTGGCAGTGGCCGCACGAGCGGATCAGCGTCACGACCACGGTGTCGCCCGGGCGCACCGTGGTGACGCCCTCGCCGACCTCCTCGACCGTGCCCGCGCACTCGTGGCCGTAGACGGCGGGCAGCGAGCCGCCCCAGGCGCCGTCGATGTACGAGATGTCGCTGTGGCAGATCGCCACCGCGGCGATCCGCACCCGCACCTCCCCCGGGCCGGTCGCGGCGAGCGACAGCTCCTCGATGCGCAATGGCGCGCCGAACTCCCTGCACACGGCAGCCTTCATGTCCACTCCCTCCTCCGGCCCCTCGGCCGGACGGTCATGCGCCGACGGCCCGCTCCAGGATCGCCAGGCGGCCGTACAGCTCGTCGAGCTCGATGTAGCACGACTGCAGGTGGCGGTTGCCGCCCTTGGTGAACCCCGTTCGACCGTGCATCACGCGCCGGTTGTTCACCATGTACATCTCGCCCGCGCCCATCGGCACCTGGATGCGGAAGCGCGGATCCTCGCGCATCGCACCGAAGGCCGTGTAGGCCCCGTAGAACGCCTCCATCCTGTCGGCGGGCAGCAGGAACGGCTGGCAGGAGTGGTTGGAGAAGCGGACCTCGCGCACCTCGCCCGAGACGTCGAGCTCGATGAGCGGCGCATGGTTCTCGAGCACGATGTCCGAGTCGACGAACTCGAAGGACAGCTCGGTCTCGCACAGCAGGCGGAACTTGTCCGGCGCCGTGCGGCGCAGCTCGTCGGCGACCCGGAATCCGTCGACGAGCGTGGCGTCGCCGCCCTCGGCCTCGCTGACGAGGAAGTGCTGCAACTGGACCGTCGGCGCCGGGTCGCGGTAGCCCTCATCGGTGTGCAGCACGAGCGGCAGGCTCGTGTAGGCGACCGAGTTCGCGTTCGCAATGGACTTCACGTCGAACACGCGCCCCCAGCTGGTGTCGCGCACGCGGCCCAGCCGCTCGCCCACCTCGGCGACGGTTCCCTCCGTGTTTGGCATGTCCGTCATGAACGCGACGCCGTCGCGCCGGAACGCACGGATCCAGCCCACCAGCGCCTTCGGGTCGTCCAGCAACTGCTGGTACGAGATCCTGGCAACCTTCGGCGCGTAGGTGCCGTCCCAGAGGTTCGGTTCGTCGCGCCGGCGGCTCGCCCCGTTGGAATAGTCGTGGCGCGACAGCCACTCGGCGGGGAACGACGACACGTGGCCGTCGGCCCACGTCACCTCGATGCCCCCGTCGGCGGCGGCCACCGCCCCGGACGGACGGATGTCGAGCGGGATCGACGACGTCTCCACGACCCGGTGCCCCGTCTGGGCGTGGCGCAGCTGCGGGCAGTTGTCGCGCAGCCACACGTGGTGGAACGCGCTCGCGCGGCCGTCGCTCCACGTCGCCGAGACGTGGCGGGGGTGCAGCTCGACCGACTGGATTCTCGACATCGCGTTACCTCCTGTACTCCGGTTCCTCGTCGTCGAGGATCTCCATCAGCGCCGACAGGTGCAGGTCGGCGAACTCCGGGTACTCGCGCCATTGCGTGCACGCGAGGGCCGCGACCTCGTCGGGGACGAGCTGCAGCGGCCGTCCGGTCGACAGCGCGAGCACCTGCAGCTGCGAGGCGCGCTCGAGGTAGTACAGCTCGTCGAAGGCCTGGGCGACGGTCTCGCCCACGACGATCACGCCGTGGTTGCCGAGGAACAGCACGTCGTGGCGGTCGCCGAGCAGCGACGCGACGCGCTCGCCCTCGGTCGGGTCGAGGGCCATGCCCGCGTAGTCGCGGTCGTAGGCGATGCGCCCGTGGAAGCGGCACGCATTCTGGTCGAGCATGAGGAACTCGAAGCCCGACAGGCACGCCAGCGCTGTGGCGTGCGGCATGTGGGTGTGGAGGATGCAGCGCGCGCGCGGCACGTTGCGGTGCAGGTAGCCGTGCAGGATCCACGCCGTCGGGTCGACGTCGTGGTCCATCGGGTCGTCGGCGAGGTCGCGGGAGCGCACCTTGACGAGGTCGGACGCGCGGACGCGCGAGAAGTGCGCACCGCGCGGGTTGATGAGGAACTCCTGCCCGTCACCGGACACCGCGGCGCTGAAGTGGTTCGCGGTCGACTCGTGCAGGCCGAACCGGGCGGCCCAGCGGAACGCGGCAGCCAGCTCGCGCCTCGTGCGCTTCGTCTCGCCCATCCCGCGACCCATCGTATTGCCCGGCTACTCCAGCTCGGCCGGAAAGCCGGGGGCGCGCAGGTCGGTGCCCAGGGCATCCTCCAGCAGCTTGACGACCTGCGACGACCAGGCCCCGCCGCCGTAGGCCTCCTTGGCCCGGATGAACGTCTGGTAGGTCATGCCCGCGAGGTCGAGGGGCACCCCGGTGTCGCGGCCCATCGACATCGCGAACCCGAGGTCCTTCAGCGCGAGGTCCATCGTGAAGTTGATGTTGTACGAGCCGTTGAGGATGACCTGGCTCTCCGTCTCGTGCACGAAGCTGTTGCCCGACGAGTTCCTGATGGCCTCGAACGCCGTCGCGAGGTCGAGCCCTCCGCGCTTGGCGAGCATCAGCGCCTCGCCCGCCGCCACGAGGTGGATGAACGCCAGCATGTTCGTGATCACCTTGATCACCGCCGCCTTGCCGAGCGGTCCGATGTAGAGGACGGGGTTGCCCATCGCCGCCAGCACCTCCCGGCGCGACTCGAAGAGCGCCTCGTCGCCGCCGACGAGGACCGTGATGTCCCCGTGCGCCGCCTTGTGCACGCCCCCGGTCACCGGCGACTCGAGCACGCGGATGCCCTTCGACGCCGCGAGCGCGCCGAGGCGCAGGGTCTCGGACTGGTCGTTCGTGCTCATGTCGACCCACGCCGCACCGGTACCCGCGAGCGACTCGAGCACGCCGCCCGGCCCGGCGACGACCGCGTCGATCGCCCTCGGCGACGGGAGGCACGTGAACACCGTCTCGCGCCCGCGGCACGCGTCCGCGATCGACGGAGCCCAGGTCGCGCCCCTCGCCACGATGGGCGCCGCGGCCCCCTCGTCGAGGTCGTGCACCGCGACGTCGTGCCCCGCGCGCACGAGGCTCGACGCGAGGTGCTTGCCGATGTTGCCCAGTCCGATGAATGCGCAGCGCACGTCGGCCTCCCCTACAGCTGGATCCAGGTGGTCTTCAGGTTGGTGTAGCCCTCGATCGAGTGCAGCGAGCGGTCGCGGCCGGTGCCCGACTGCTTGAACCCGCCGAACGGGGTCGTGATGCTGCTGCGGTCGAAGGTGTTGACCCACACCGTGCCCGCGCGCAGCTGGCGCGCGATGCGGTGGGCGCGGCTCACGTCGCGCGTCCACACCGCGGCGCCCAGCCCGTACTGCGTGTCGTTGGCGACCCGCACGGCCTCCTCCACGCCGTCGACGCGGACGGAGGCGAGCACCGGCCCGAAGATCTCCTCGCGCTCGATGCGCATGCCCGGCGTGACGCCCTGGAAGATCGTCGGCGGGATGAAGACGCCGCCCTTGACCGGCTCGACCGGCTCCCCGCCGGTGTGGAGCTTCGCGCCCTCGTCGCGGCCGACCTTGATGTACTCGTTGATGCGGTCGAACTGGGTCCGGTCGACGATCGTCCCCATCGCGGTGGACGGGTCGTAGGTGTCCCCCGGCATGATCGAGCGCGACACGTCGCGCACCCGCTCGAGCAGCTCGTCCTCGACACGCGAGTCGACCAGCACGCGGGTGCCCGCGTGGCACGTCTGGCCGGCGTTGTAGAACACGCCCCACGCGATCGCGCTCGCCGCGGCCGCCAGATCCGGGCAGTCGTCGAGCACGAGGTGCGGCGTCTTGCCGCCCAGCTCGAGCGACACGGCCTTGGCGTTGCTCTCGGCGGCGTACTTGAGGAAGTACTTGCCGACCTCGGTGGAGCCGGTGAACGCCAGCTTGTTCACGTCCATGTGGCGGCCGAGGGCCGCACCCGCGGTCGGGCCGAATCCGGTGACGACGTTGAGCGCGCCGTCGGGGAGGCCCGCCTGCGCGCCGAGCTCGGCGAACAGCAGTGCCGACAGCGGCGACTGCTCCGCCGGCTTCAGCACGACCGAGTTGCCGGCAGCGAGCGCAGCACCCACCTTCCACGACGTGATGATGAGCGGGTAGTTCCACGGCACCACCGCGCCGACGACGCCCATCGGCTCGCGCTCGATGATGGCGATGGAGTCGCGCGGCACCGGGGCGACCTCGCCGTACAGCTTGTCGATCGTCTCGGCGTACCACTGCACGTTGTTCGCGCACGACGCCACGTCGACGTTGAGCGAGTCGCTGATCGGCTTGCCGCAGTTCATGGTCTCGAGGATCGCCAGCTCCTCTGCGTGCTCGCGGATGAGCGCGGCCCAGCGCAGCATGACGTTCTTGCGGTCGAGCGGGGCCATCTCGCTCCACGCGCCGGAGTCGAAGCATCGGCGCGCCGCGGCGACCGCACGGTCGACGTCGGCGGCGTCGCCCTCGGCGACGCGCGCGATGAGCCCCCCGTCCCGCGGGTTGACCGAATCGAACGTCTTGCCGCTCGCCGCGTCGACGAACGACCCGCCGATCCACAGCTTCGTGCGCGACACGGGCCTGCCCGCGCGCTCGGTCCACTGTTCCTTCGTCAGCGTCGACGACATCGTGTGCTCCCCTCGGATTGCCTCCGTGCCGGCTCGCGACGCTACCAGTGCGCGAACCGCACGACCGGCTCGAGGCGGTGCGCCGGCCATGCCTCGGCCGTTCCGTAGGATCGCCGCGGTGGCGCCCGACCGGATCCTCGTCATCGCCTCCGTCGAGCGGACGGGCAGCACGCTGCTGTGCTCGGTGCTCCGCGCCACCGGCGTCGCGGGCAACCCGATCGAGTACGCGAACATCCACACGCGCAACTTCCTGCGCCTCGCCGACGAACTGGGCGCACCGCGGCTCCGTGCAGGACGGCGCACCATCGGCCGCCTGCGGCGCGCCGCCGGCAGGTACCCGTGGCGGGACGCGTCGTGGTTCGAGGACGGGTCGTTCGCGGAGTACCTGCGTGCCGTCGCCGCGGCGAGGGCCACGGCGAACGGCGTCTTCGGCATGAAGGTGCACTGGAACCAGTACCGGCAGCACCTGCTCGACCTCGGGCTCGACGCCGGCTCGTGGGGCGCGCCGGTCTCGTGGGTCCGGCTGACCCGGCGCAACGAGGTCGCCCAGGCCGTGTCGTTCGTGCGGGCGTCCCAGACGCGGTCGTGGAACAGCAACATGGAGGTGCGCGCCGGCGCCTCGTACGACGCGGATGCGATCGAGGCCGCGCTCGGGCGCATCGCCGATGAGAACGCGAGCTGGGACCGCTACCTCGCCGGCATCGGCGCCGATCCCCTCCACGCGACGTTCGAGGACCTCATCGGCGACCTGGACGGCACCGTGCGCCGGATCCTCGCCACCGTCTCCGCCGAGGCCACGGTCGTCCCGGCGCCGACCACCGAGCAGCAATCGGGCTCGAGCAGCCGCGGGTGGATCGAGCGGTTCCTCTCGGAGCGCCCGCAGCACCGCCACCGCGCCGGGGGCTGAGCGGTGGCGCCGGCGCGCCCTCCTGCGACACTGGGGACATGAACCCCGTCTCGGAGATCTTCGACCCGTCCGCCTGGCGCGAGGTCGCCGGGTTCTCCTTCGAGGACATCACGTACCACCGCAGCACCGGGCACGGGACCGTCCGCGTCGCGTTCAACCGGCCGGAGGTGCGCAACGCCTTCCGACCCCGAACGGTCGACGAGCTCTTCGTGGCACTCGACCATGCCCGGCAGACGAGCGACGTCGGGTGCGTCCTGCTGACCGGCAACGGCCCGTCGCCGAAGGACGGCGGCTGGGCGTTCTGCAGCGGCGGCGACCAGCGCATCCGCGGGCGCGACGGGTACAAGTACGCGAGCGGCGACGACCCGACGACGATCGACGCGGGCCGCGCGGGGCGCCTGCACATCCTCGAGGTGCAGCGGCTCATCCGCTTCATGCCGAAGGTCGTCATCTGCGTCGTCCCGGGCTGGGCGGCCGGCGGCGGGCACAGCCTGCACGTCGTGGCCGACCTGACCATCGCCAGCCGCGAGCACGCGCGCTTCAAGCAGACCGACGCCGACGTCGCCAGCTTCGACGGGGGCTACGGCTCGGCCTACCTCGCCCGGCAGGTGGGCCAGAAGTTCGCGCGCGAGATCTTCTTCCTCGGCCGCGAGTACTCGGCCGAGGACGCGCACCGGATGGGGATGGTGAACGCCGTCGTGCCGCACGCCGAGCTCGAGCGCACCGCGCTCGAGTGGGCGCGCGAGGTGAACGGCAAGAGCCCCATGGCGCAGCGGATGCTGAAGTTCGCCTTCAACCTCGTCGACGACGGGCTCGTCGGCCAGCAGCTGTTCGCGGGCGAGGCGACGCGTCTCGCCTACATGACCGACGAGGCCGCCGAGGGGCGCGATTCGTTCCTCGAGAAGCGTCCTGCCGAGTGGAACGCCTTCCCCTGGCAGTACTGAGTGGCTGAGCGCGCGGCTGGCGCGGACGACCCGCGCCTCGCGCCGCTGCGCATGCGCGAGCGCCAGCTGACCACCATCGCCGACCGGCGCTCGGACGCCGCCGCGGGGCGGTTCGTGGCGGAGGGCGACCTCGTCGTCGAGCGCGCCGTCGCGGCGGGGTGCACCCCCGAGGTGCTGCTGTGCGGCGATGCCGAGGCGGCGCGGCTGGAGCCGCTCGTCGCGGGCTCCGGCTGCACGGTGCTCGTCGCCGGCGAGGACGTGCGACGCGAGGCCACCGGGCTCGGCGTCGCCCTCGGCGCGATCGGCGCGTTCCGCAGGCCCGCGCCGCGCACGGCGACGGACGTGCTCGCCGACGCGAGGCGCATCGTCGTGCTCGACCGCGTCGACAACCCCGGCAACGTCGGCGCGATCGCGCGAACCGCGGTGGCGCTCGGGTGGGACGCGCTCCTGCTGGAACGGACGAGCGCCGACCCGCTCGCACGACGGGCGCTGCGCACCAGCATGGGTGCCGCCCTGTCGCTGCCGTGGGCGCGCACCGACGACCTCGCCGGCACCGTGGCGGGCCTCGTGCGCGACGGCGTCGACGTCGTGGCCCTCGACCCCGGCGGACCGGCGGATGCGTCGGCGCTGCCGGCGGCGGCACGACGTGCCGTCGTGCTGGGCGCCGAGCGGGAGGGCGTCGATCCCGACGTGGCCGCAGCGTGCTCGACCGTCGCGCGGATCCCGATGGCGGCGGGCACCGACTCGCTGAACGTGGCGGCGGCCGCCGCCGTCGCATGCTGGCTGCTGCGCTGACTCAACCCGCGCGGTTGACCATGTGCTCCGCGGCGCGCGCGAAGTAGTCCGCCATCTCGTCGCGCAGCTCCGGCGCGACGGCCCGTTCGGCCGCCGTGGCGTCCAGCGCGGCGAGCATGTGCACCATCCACCGGTCGCGCTCGACCGCGCCGATCGCGAACGGCGCATGGCGCATGCGCAGCCGCGGGTGGCCGCGCTCCTCGCTGTACGCACCGCTGCCGCCCCAATACTGGACGAGGAACATCGCCAGCCTCCGCCTCGCCGCCGACAGGTCGTCCCGCTCGGGATACAGCGGCAGCAGCACCTCGTCGCCGGCGACGCCCTCGTAGAAGCGCTCCACCAGCCGCTCGAAGAACGCGTCCCCGCCGACCGCCCCGTGGAGTCCGTCACCCCCGCTCACTGGAAGCCGGGCTCCTCCATCCAGGGGAGGACGTCCGGCAGCCCGTCGCTGACGCGGTCGACGAAGCGCGGCGGGCGCTTCTCGAGGAAGCTCGTCACGCCCTCCGCCGCATCGGCCGACCTGCCGCGTGCCTGCATCCCGCGCGAATCGGCGCGGTGCGCCTCCATCGGGTGCGCGGCGCCGAGCATCCGCCACAGCATCCTCCGCGCAAGCGCCACCGACACCGGTGCGGCGTTGTCCGCGATCTCCCGCGCCAGTGCGCGCGCGTCGTCGAGCAGCCGGTCGGGGGCGTGCAGGCTGCGCACCAGTCCCCCGGCCAGCGCCTCCTCGGCGCCGAACACGCGTCCGGTCGCGACCCACTCCTGCGCGCGGGAGATGCCGACGATCCGCGGCAGGAACCACGACGAACAGGCCTCGGGCACGATGCCGCGGCGCACGAAGACGAAGCCCATCTTCGCGTCCGTCGACGCCATGCGCACGTCCATCGGCAGCGTCATCGTGATGCCGACGCCGACCGCGGGGCCGTTGATCGCGGCGATGACCGGCTTGGTGCAGTCGAAGATCCGCAGCGACACCGTCCCCCCGCCGTCGCGGCGCACCCCGTCGCCGCCGTCCTCGCTCAGCTCCGGTCCCGCGAACGTGCCGCCACCCCCGCCCAGGTCGGCACCCGCGCAGAACGCGCGCCCCGATCCCGTCACGATCACCGCCGAGACGCCGTCGTCGGCGTCGACGAGGTCGAAGGCTGCGATCAACTCGCGCATCATCGTGCCCGTGAAGGCGTTCAGCCGTTCCGGACGGTGCAGCTCGATCGTCGCGACGCGGTCCTCGACCCCGTAGCGGATGTGCTCGAAGCCGGCCACGTGCGTCACACGTCGAGGAAGCGGGACGCGGCGATCGCCGAGCCGACCGCGCCGACGAGCGCGCCGGTCGCCAGCAGGACCAGCATCGTGGTCGTGAGGTACGACGACGGCACGACGAGCGAGGAGATGCCCGTGCCGGGCTTGAATCCCGCCACGCCGTTGGTCCACGCGGCGTTGAGCGCCCACAGGCCGCCGCACGCGACGAGCGAGCCGATGAGCCCCTGCAGCAGGCCCTCCAGCATGAAGGGAATGCGGATGAACCAGTTGGTCGCGCCGACCAGCTTCATCACCTCGATCTCGCGGCGCCGGGCGAACATCGCCGTTCGGATGGTGTTCCAGATGAGGCCGACGGCGACGACGAGCAGCACCATCGACATCACGAGCGTGACGTTCCGGACGAACCCCGACAGCGTCGAGATCACCTCGAACTCGTCCTCCGCCAGCGCCACGTCCTCGACCCCCGGGAGCGTGCGGAACTGGTCGGCGAGCGAGCGCACGAGCGCGGGGTCCTGCGTCAGCGGAACGACCTTGAACTGCGACGGGACGTTCTCCGGCGTGAGGAGGCTGAGCGTGACGGGGTCGCCGGCGAAGATCCGGGTCGCCTCCTCGTAGGTTCCGATCTTGTCGACGTACTCCAGGCGGTTGGCGTCGACGACGGTCGAGGCCTGGCGGATGGAGCCGTCGATGAACGAGATCTGCTCCGGCGTCGCGTCTGCCCGGACGAACACGATCATCTCCACGTCGCCGCGCCACTGGACGAGGAGGTTCGAGAAGCCGCGCTGGATGAGGAACGTCGCACCCACGAGGAGGAGCGCGATCGCCGAGGTGAGCACGGCCGCCACCGTCAGCGTCAGGTTCCGGCGGAAGCTCGCCCACGTCTCGCGGAACGCGTATGCGACGCGCGAGATCACTCGTACACCCCGCGCTCCTGGTCGCGCACCACGACGCCGCGGTCGAGCTGCACCACGCGTCGGCGCATCGCGTTGACCACTCGGTGGTCGTGCGTCGCCATGACGACCGTGGTCCCCGTGCCATTGATGTCGTCGAGCAGGCCCATGATGCCCTCGCCCGTCGACGGGTCGAGGTTGCCGGTCGGCTCGTCGGCGAGCAGGATCAACGGGCGGTTGACGAAGGCGCGGGCGATCGACACGCGCTGCTGCTCGCCGCCCGACAGCTGGTGGGGGAACCGGTCCTCCTTGCCGGCGAGGCCGACGAGGTCGAGCACCGCCGGCACCTGGCGCTGCACGTACTGGCGCGGCTTGCCGATCACCTCGAGCGCGAACGCGACGTTCTCGAACACGGTCTTGTTGAGCAGCAGCTTGTAGTCCTGGAATACGTTTCCCATGCTGCGTCGAAGGTGGGGCACGCGCGACTCGGGCAGCTGGTTGACGTTTCGGCCGGCCACCCAGACGTTGCCCCGCTCGGGTCGCTCCTGGCGGTTGATCAGCCGGAGGAGGGTCGACTTGCCCGAGCCCGAGGGACCGACGAGGAAGACGAAGTCGCCCTTTCCGATGTCGAACGACACGTCGCGCACCGCGAGGACGTCCGACGAGTAGCGCTTGGTGACGTGCTCGAGCCGGATCATCGATCCCCCTTCTCGGGCGTCATCCTAGGTTTGCGGGCCCCCGCTGGACCGTCGCCACCGGAGGTAGGCCTCCATGAACTCGTCGAGGTCGCCGTCGAGCACCGCCGCGACGTTGCCGCTCTCGGTGTCGGTGCGCAGGTCCTTCACCATCTGGTACGGCTGCAGCACGTACGAGCGGATCTGGCTGCCCCAGCCCACGGTCGCCTGCGCGCCGGCGATGCGTCGCATCTCCTCCTCGCGCTCCTCCTCCACCTTCGCGGCGATCATCGTCTTGAGACGCTTCATCGCGTTCTCCCGGTTCTGCAGCTGCGACCGTTCCTGCTGCGACGACGCCACGAGCCCCGTCGGCTCGTGGATCAGGCGCACCGCCGACGACGTCTTGTTCACGTGCTGCCCGCCCGCACCCGACGCGCGGAAGACCTCCATGCGGATGTCGCCCTCGTTCACCTCGACGTCCGGCTCGTCGAGCACCGGCCACACCTGCACGCTCGCGAAGCTCGTCTGGCGGCGGCCCTGGTTGTCGAATGGGCTGATGCGCACCAGGCGGTGCACGCCGCGCTCGGACGTGAGGAGCCCGTAGGCCCAGCGGCCGCGGATCGTGAAGTCGGCGGAGAGGATGCCGGCCTCGGTGCCCTGCGACACGTCGCCGATCTCGACGTCGAAGCCGCGGCGCTCCGCCCACCGCGCGTACATGCGCAGCAGGATCTCGCTCCAGTCCTGGGCGTCCACGCCGCCGTCCTTCGCGTTGATCTGCACGATCGCGTCGGCGACGTCGTGCGGGCCGGTGAAGAGGCTGCGCAGCTCGAGGTCGTCCAGCGACCTGCGCGCGGCCGCGATGCCGGCGTCGAGCTCCGGCTCCTGCGACTCGTCGTCGGCCTCGCGGGCCATCTCGTGCAGCACCTCGAGGTCCTCGACCGACCGCTCCAGCCGCGCGAACCCGTCCAGGTCGTCGCGGAGGCCGGAGTACTCGCTGTTCACGCGCTTGGCGTGCTCCTGGTCGTCCCAGAGGTCGGGACGCGCCACCTCCACCTCGAGCACCGCGATGCGCGAGCGCGCCTCGTCGATCTTCAGGTATGCGCGGGCCTCGTCCACCCGACGGCGCACCTCGGCGAGGTCGGTCGTGAAGTCGCGCACGGTCGTGGCCCTAGCCGCGACCGTGGCACATCTTGTACTTCTTGCCCGACCCGCACGGGCACGCCGCGTTGCGCGGGGTGTTCGACCAGTCGCCCGGATCCTTCACCACCGTGCGCTGCGGGGCGGGCGCCGCCGGTGCGTCCTGCACGTCCTGTGCGAGGGACGGGGCCGGCACGTCCTCGGACGAGGTCACGCGGACGTTCTGGATGACGGGCGCGTCGTCGCGCACGACCTGGACGTGCATGACGTAGCGCACGAAGTCCTGGGCGATGCCCTTCATCAGGGCGCCGAACATCTCGAATCCCTCCCGCTGCCACTCGACGAGCGGGTCCTTCTGGCCCATCGCGCGGAGGTTGATGCCCTCCTGCAGGTAGTCCATCTCCTCGAGGTGCTCGCGCCAGCGCTGGTCGATGATCCGCAGCATCACCTGGCGCTCCACTTCGCGCATCGTCTCCGGCCCCAGCTCCTGCTCGCGCCGCGCGTACGACGCAGAGGCGTCGGCCATCACCACGTCGTAGATCGCGTCGGTCGACCGGCAGTCCTCGAGCCGTGTCGCGGTCACCGAGGCGGGCCAGTACGTCGCCAGTTCGCGCAGGAGCGAGTCGAGGTCCCAGTCGATGCGGTCCTCGGCGACGCAGTGCGTCTCGATCAGCGCGTCGACCGCCTCGGCGAGGTACTCCATGCCCGCGGCCTTCAGGTCCGCGCCCTCGAGGATCTGGTCGCGGCGCTGGTAGATCACCTTGCGCTGCTGGTTCATCACCTCGTCGTACTTGAGGACGTTCTTGCGGATCTCGCCGTTGCGCTGCTCGACCGTGGTCTGCGCGCGCTCGATCGCCTTGGTGACCATCTTCGCCTCGATGGCCTCGTCGTCGGGCAGCGCGCGGCCCATCACCCACGACAGCGCGCCCGTCGCGAACAGCCGCATGAGCTCGTCGTCGAGGCTCAGGTAGAACCGGCTCTCGCCGGGGTCGCCCTGCCGCCCGGCGCGGCCGCGCAGCTGGTTGTCGATGCGGCGCGACTCGTGGCGCTCGGTGCCCAGCACGTAGAGGCCGCCCAGCCCGCGCACCGTCTCTCCGTCGGCGGCGCACCGCGCGGACACCTCTGCGAGCACGTCGGCGTACCTGCGCTGCGCCTTGTCGCGGGCCTGGATGAAGTCCGGGGGCATCGACTCGAGCGGGACGGAGAGCGCGAACTCGTCGATGAGCGTGTCGGGATGGTGGCCCTCGGAGAGCACCTGCTGGCGGGCGAGTCCCTCCGCGTTCCCGCCGAGGAGGATGTCGACGCCTCGGCCCGCCATGTTCGTCGCCACCGTCACCGCGCCGATGCGGCCCGCCTGCGCGACGATCGTCGCCTCGCGCGCGTGCTGCTTCGCGTTGAGCACCTCGTGGCGCACGCCGCGCTTCTCGAGTCGCCGCGACAGCAATTCGCTCTTCTCGACGCTCACCGTGCCGACGAGCACCGGCTGGCCGCGCCCGTGGCGCTCGACGATGTCCTCGACGACCGCGTCGAACTTCGCGGCCTCGGTCTTGTAGATGAGGTCGGGCTGGTCGATGCGCACCATCGGCCGGTTGGTCGGGATCGGCACGACCTGCAGGCCGTAGGTGTTCACGAGCTCGGCTGCCTCGGTCTGGGCCGTGCCCGTCATGCCGGCGAGCTTGTCGTACATGCGGAAGAAGTTCTGCAGGGTGACGGTCGCGAGGGTCTGGTTCTCCTCCTTGATCCGCACCCCCTCCTTCGCCTCGACCGCCTGGTGGATGCCCTCGCTCCAGCGGCGGCCCTCGAGGATGCGGCCCGTGAACTCGTCGACGATCTTCACCTCGCCGTCCTGCACGATGTAGTCGCGGTCGCGCTGGTAGAGCGTCGCCGCCTTCAGCGCCACCTGCAGCTGGTGCACGTAGTTCTGCTGCACCGCGTCGTACAGGTTGTCGATGCCCAGCGCCTGCTCGACCTTCTCGATGCCCGGCTCCGTCGGCACGACGATGCGCTTCGCTTCGTCGACGTCGTAGTCCGTGCCGCGGCCGAGCGTCCGCACGATCTGCGCGAACCGGTAGTACACCTTGGCCGCGTCGGCCACGCGGCCGGAGATGATGAGCGGCGTGCGGGCCTCGTCGATGAGGATCGAGTCGACCTCGTCCACGATCGCGAAGTGGTGGCCGCGCTGCACCTTGTCGGCCTTCGTCGACGCCATGTTGTCGCGGAGGTAGTCGAAGCCGAACTCGTTGTTCGTGCCGTACGTGACGTCGCACGCGTAGTCGGCGCGCTTCTCGGCGGCCTCCGTGCGCTGCCCCGGGATGACGAGCCCGACCGACAGGCCGAGGAAGCGGTGGATGCGGCCCATCCACTCCGCGTGGAACCTCGCGAGGTAGTCGTTCACGGTGACGACGTGCACGCCCCTGCCCGTGAGCGCGTTGAGGTACGCCGGGAGCGTGGACACGAGGGTCTTGCCCTCGCCGGTCTTCATCTCGGCCACCCAGCCCGCGTGCAGCGCGCTTCCGCCCATCATCTGGACGTCGAAGTGGCGCTGCCCGATCACCCGGCGCGCCGCCTCGCGCACCGTGGCGAACGCCTCCGGGAGCAGGTCGTCGACGTCCTCGCCGCGGTCGAGGCGCGAGCGGAACTCCGCGGTCTTCGCCTGCAGCTGCGCGTCCGACAGCGCCTCCATGGCGGGCTCGTGGGCGTTGATCTCGGGCACGAGGCTCTCGAGGACCTTGACCTTCTTGCCCTCGCCGGCACGGAGAACGCGGTCGAGCAGGGCCATGCCGCTGGCCAGCCTACCGTCGGCTTCCGAGCGGGACCGTGGCGGCCACCGCCACGCACGACACGCCGTCGGCTCCGGCTGCGAGCAGCGCCGCGCGCGCGGCACGGAGCGTCGCACCCGTGGTGACGACGTCGTCGACCACGAGCACCCGCACGCCGCGCAGGTCGCGTCGCGCCGCGAAGCGCGGACCGCGGAGCCGTTCGGCCCTCGACGCGCCGGTCTGCACCGTGGCGTCGCACCGCGCGAGCAACGGGCGGGCGCGAAGGCCGAGCCGCGCAGCGACGTGCCGGGCGAGGAGCGGCGCATGGTCGATGCCGCGGGCGGCGACGCGTCCTCGGTCGGATGGCGGCCAGGTCACGACGTCGGCGCGCGGCATCCCGGTCGCAACCGCCGCAACCGCCTCCGCGAGCACGCCGGCGACCGGCGACTGGCGCCCGTACTTCAGCGCAACCACGAGGCTGCGCACCGTCCCGTCGTACGCGACCGCCGCAGGGAACGGCGCACCGTGCGGCCGTGGGGAGCAGAGCAGCACGGTTCGACACTGGGCGCACGCGCCGCGCGCAACCGTGCCGCACGCCGCGCAGCGCCGGGTCAGCAGCACGCCCGAAATCCCCGGCGCGAAGTAGCGTGCGGCAGTGGCCGAAGCGATCCCGCAGCCGTTCCGTGCATCGTTCGTGGCGTCGCTCGCCGACCGTGGCGTGCAGCGCACCGTGCGATGTGTGGGCGGACTCGTGCTGTTCGGCGGCGGCGTCGGGCTGCAGAAGCAGGCGGCGCTCGGCCTTCCTCCGTGGGACGTCTTCCACGAGGGCTTCTCGGAGACGATCGGCTGGCCGTTCGGCCGCGCGCTCATCCTCACCAGCTTCATCGTGCTGCTGCTGTGGATCCCCCTGCGCCAGCGCCCCGGCCTCGGGACGCTGCTCAACGCCGTGGAGATCGGACTCGTCGCCGACGTCATCATCGCCCACGTCCCGCAGCCGGACGCGCTCGGTCTGCGCATCGCCATGATGGCGACGGGCATCGCCCTGGTGGGCGTCGGATCGGGGTTCTACATCGGCTCGGGGCTCGGACCCGGCCCACGGGACGGGTTGATGACCGGACTCGCGGCACGGGGATGGCGCGTGTCGCGCGCGCGCACGTCGGTGGAGGTCGCGGTGCTGCTGATCGGCTGGCTGCTCGGCGGTTCGGTCGGCGCCGGCACGCTGGTCTTCGCCGTCGTGATCGGACCGATCGTGCAGCGCACGATCCCCGCGCTCAGCATCCGCCCGGCCGGTCCGCCGCCCCCGGGCGCGGACGACCGCGCCCCGTGGACGGAGTGACCCCGCCTAGTAGCGGTACGCGTCGGGCTTGAACGGGCCCTTCGGGTCGACGCCCAGGTAGTCGGCCTGCTCGTCGGTGACCTTCGTCAGGACGACGCCCAGCGCGTCGAGGTGCAGCGCCGCCACGCGCTCGTCGAGGTGCTTGGGCAGCACGTAGACGCCGAGCGGGTAGCGGTCGAGGTGGTTGAAGAGCTCCATCTGCGCGATCACCTGGTTGGTGAACGAGCAGCTCATGACGAAGCTCGGGTGGCCGGTCGCGCAACCGAGGTTCACGAGCCGGCCCTCGGCGAGGACGATGACCGAATGGCCGTCGGGGAACGTCCACAGGTCGGTGCCCGGCTTCAGCTCGTCGCGCACCGCGCCGCTGCGGGCGAGGCCCGCCATGTCGATCTCGTTGTCGAAGTGGCCGATGTTGCAGACGATGGCGTTGTGCTTCATGCGCTGCATGTGCCCGGTGTCGACGATCGTCGTGTTGCCGGTGGCGGTGACGAACACGTCGGCCTTGGACACCCAGTTCTCCAGCGTGTCGACCTGGTACCCCTCCATCGCGGCCTGCAGCGCGTTGATCGGGTCGATCTCCGTGACGACGACCCGCGCGCCCTGTCCACGGAGGCTCTGGGCGCAGCCCTTGCCCACGTCGCCGTATCCGCAGACGATCGCGACCTTGCCGGCGAGCATCACGTCGGTGGCGCGGTTGATGGCGTCGATCAACGAGTGGCGGCAGCCGTAGAGGTTGTCGAACTTCGACTTCGTGACGCTGTCGTTCACGTTGATGGCGGGGAACAGCAGCTCGCCCTTCTCCGCCATGCGGTAGAGGCGCTTCACGCCCGTCGTCGTCTCCTCGGTGACGCCCTTGATGCCGGCCGCCATGCGCGTCCACTTCGTCGGGTCGGTCTTGAGCGTGCGCTGGAGCAGGCCGAGCACGATGGCGAGCTCGGCGTTGTCGGCCGTCGTCGGGTCGGGCACCTCGCCCGCCCGCTCGAACTCGACGCCCTTGTGCAGCAGCAGGGTCGCGTCGCCGCCGTCGTCGAGGATCATGTTCGGCCCGTCGCCGTCGGGCCACGTCATCATCTGGTCGGTCGCCCACCAGTACTCCTCGAGCGTCTCGCCCTTCCACGCGAACACCGGCACGCCGTTGGGCGCGTCGACGGTTCCCCCGGGACCCACCACCACCGCCGCGGCCGCGTGGTCCTGCGTGGAGAAGATGTTGCAGCTCGCCCAGCGCACCTCGGCGCCCAGCTCGACCAGCGTCTCGATCAGCACGGCCGTCTGGATCGTCATGTGCAGCGAACCCGAGATGCGCGCGCCCTTCAGCGGCTTCGACTTCCCGTACTCGCGGCGCAGCGCGCGGAGGCCGGGCATCTCGTGCTCGGCGAGGTGGATCTCCTTGCGCCCGAAGGGGGCCATCGACAGGTCGGCGACCCTCCAGTCGCGTCGTTCAGCAAACGTCGGCATGCACGCTCCTTCTCAGGCCGGTCACCGACTGTACCGCACGGTGCACCGGCGAACCGGTGCCGCACCGTGGCAGGCGCGCGTCAGCCGTGCGCAGCGGCCCGGCGCACGGCGTCATCGTGCGCCGCAGCGTCGAGGACGGTGGACTCGCCGACCAGCATGACGGGGATCCCGTCGCGCACGTCGT
Source organism: Acidobacteriota bacterium (assembly GCA_018969685.1). Taxonomy (GTDB): domain Bacteria; phylum Actinomycetota; class Acidimicrobiia; order Acidimicrobiales; family Ilumatobacteraceae; genus UBA3006. Next base: position 35,030 of record JAGWXX010000006.1, read on the forward strand.
AGCGGCGGCGCAGGCGCGGGTTGTAGAGGAACTCCCCGCCGGCGTCGTCGACGTACAGCAGCGCGCCCTTGTCCTCCGGGCACGCGAGGATGGCGAGCAGCGCGGGATCGAGTGCCACGCCGCGATGGTACAGGTGGGCGGCTAGCGGCCGCCGACGACCGCGAGCACCTCGGCGGTGCGCGCGTCGCACTCGGCGCGGTTCGGCGCCTCGAGGTTGAGGCGCAGCAGCGGCTCGGTGTTCGAGGCCCTCACGTTGAACCACCACGGCCCGCAATCGACGGTCAGGCCGTCCAGGCGGTCCTGCGTGTGCGACGACCAGTGCCGCGCGACGCGCTCCAGCACCGCGGGGATGTCGTCGACCACCGTGTTGATCTCGCCGCTCGCCTCGTAGCGCTCGTAGGGACGGCGGAGCTCGGAGAGCGGCTGCCCGCCGCGCAGCATCTCCCCGAGGATGCCCATCGTGGCGACGAGCCCGCTGTCGGCCCGGTAGTTGCCGGCGAAGTAGTAGTGGCCGGAGTGCTCCCCGGCGAACACGGCACCCGTGTCCGCCATGACCTGCTTGATGAAGCTGTGCCCGTTCTTCGTGCGCACGCCGGTGCCGCCGTGCTCGGCGATGACCTCGCGGACGGCGCGCGAGCAGATGAGGTTGTAGAGCACCGTCGCGCCCGGCTGCTGGCGGAGGAACCGCACGGCGAGCATCGCCGTCGTCGTGCTGCCCGACATGCCGCGCCCCTGCTCGTCGACGAGGAACACGCGGTCGGCGTCGCCGTCGAAGGCGAGCCCGACGTCGAACCCGCCTGCGAGCACGCGCTCGCGCAGGTCGCGCTGGTTCTCGGGCTGCAGCGGGTCGGCCGGGTGGTTGGGGAACGTGCCGTCGAGCTCGGGATACATCACCTCGAGGTCGAAGCCCTGCAGCCTCTCGAAGACCGCGGGGACCACGAGCCCGCCCATGCCGTTGGCCGTGTCGGCGACCACGCGGAGCCGGCGCCCCGTGTCGCCCGCGAGGAAGCCGACGACGTGGTCCGCGAACTCGGCGAGCAGCGTGACGCGGGAGAGGGTGCCCGACCTGGGCGCGGCGGCAGGACCGCGGCCCTCGAGCACGTCGGCCGCGGTGCGCTGCATGTCGCGCAGGCCGCTGTCGATGCCCACCGAGCGCGCACCCGCGAGGCACATCTTGATGCCGTTGTACTGGGCGGGGTTGTGCGACGCCGTGAACATCGCCCCCGGCGCGTCGAGACGACCGGACGCGAAGTAGAGCAGGTCGCTCGACGCGAGGCCGATGTCGACGACGTCGGCGCCGTGCGCCATCGCACCGCGGACGAACGCGTCGACGAGCTCCGGCCCGCTCGGGCGCATGTCGCGGCCGACCACGATCCTCGGCGCCCCCGTGAAGCGCGCGAACGCGACGCCGAATGCGTGGGCCGCATCCGCGTCGAGCTGGTCGGGGACGGTGCCCCGGACGTCGTACGCCTTGACGATCGCCTGGAGATCCGGCACGGATCCGGAGGCTACCGACGCCTGCGGCGCGCCCGGATGCCGACCGCGGACAGGACGATCGCACCTGCGAAGGTCGTCGCGTACGACGCACGGTCGCGCAGCGACGGACCGAACTCGAGACGGACGTCCCGTTCCGTCGGCACGACGACCATCATGTTCGGGGCCGCGCGCCAGGGGCCGAGCGCACCGTCGGCGCGCCAGTTGGGGAAGTAGCTCACGCGGACCAGCACGGGGACGCCGGTGCGGTCGACCGAGAACGACACCGACTCGCGGCCGACCACGACGTCCGACACCTCCACGTTCGGCAGGCGGACCGGCTCGATCCTCGTAGCCGGCACCACCACGTCCACGCTGCGCCACGATTCTCCCGGCAGCCCTTCGCGGCGCGCCTCGTCCACCACGGCACCGACGCGCTGCCACGAATCCGGGCCGCCGTCGACGGGCCGGGCCGACCAGTCCCCCGGATTCTGGAACCAGCTCGTGCCGACCTCGAGCCAGCGCTCGCGCGGGTCGCCGGGACGGTGCTCGACGTCCACGGGCTGCACGTCGAGCGGCACCACCAGCTCGGTGCCCCCGACCTCGAACACGCGCCACGGCCCCGCCGACGCGACCTCGACGAGTCCGTCGACGCCGCGCGCCGCCGCGACGGCCTCGGGCGTGAAGCCGAGGAAGTAGCGCACGCCGAGCTCGCGCAGGTACCGCACGCCGCGCTGGGCGTCGTTGTCGTCGTAGCGGAGCTCGCGAACGGGGTTGCTGCTCTGCTTCGACATCGCCGCAGCCGCGATGAAGTGGTACGGCGTCGTCCCCGACGCCTCGAAGAAGAGCCCCTCCATCGATCCGATGCAGCCGTCGGTCCAGAACGGCAGGAGCATGAGGCCCATGGTCGTGCCGTACGCGTTCGTGGCGGAGTTGTTCTCCCACAGTGCGCGACCGCAGCCGTGCGACGGATCGGCGCCGAGCCCTGCCATCGTCTGCACCACGTCGTGGTACTCGCCGTAGGCGGACTTGCCCTCGTAGCCGGAGAAGTTCCAGCGCGCCCAGCCGTCGACGAACCCGTCGTTCGACGACTTCGTCGAGAACGGTCCCCACTGGTAGCGGCTGGTGCCGTCGGCTGCCGCCACCGTCCGGCCGAACGGCAGCTCCTGGAAGCGGAACCCGATGGCCAGCGCCGTCACGATCGCGAATGCGGCGAGGAAGCCGACGGTGAACCACGGCTTGTCGTCGACGCGCGGCGGGCGCACGACGACCGTCCGCACGACGGGCGCCTCTGGCGCGACCGGCTCGGGATCGGGGATCTGCACCTCGCGATCGAGCATCAGCGACCGCACGAGGAATGCGCACGCTGCGACGCATCCCTGCGCGAACAGCAGGTACCGCACGAGATAGAGGAACGGCAGCACCCTGGGGTTCCACAGCAGCCCGATGACGGGCAGGCTCTCGCGCGCGACCCACACCGCCGCCGCCAGGACCGCGGCGTACACCGACAGCCATGCACCGACTCGGCTGCGCCGCCGGATGAACGAGGCGGCACCGACGACCGCGAGCACGGTGATCAGCGCGTCGAGCGACGGGTGCAGCGGGAAGAACATCTTCCAGAACGAGTCGGTCGCGCCGCTCGGCCGCGGCTCGTACTTCATGTCGGTCATGTAGGCGTGGTTCGAGACGAACGGCAGCACCCAGAACGCCGACAACAGCGTGCCGAACAGGATCGTGCCCGCGCCGAAGCGCAGGGCCTGCCGGTTCGGCCAGAACGGCAGCATCAAGGCGACGCCGCCGAACACGAAGAGCAGCACGATGCCGTGGCTCAGCGCGGACAGCGCGAGCACCACCGATGCAAGAACCATCCCGCGACCCGTCTCGAGCCCGCGGACCACCAGGCCGAGCGCGAGCATCGCCAGCGCGAGCGCGATCGCGAAGGAGTACTCGCCCGCCATCGTCGAGGCGATGTTGCCGCCGTAGATGGTGAAGCTCTCGTCGAAGAGGAAGATCGTCGACGCGACCGCGAACGCCTCCGGCACCGGGAACGGCAGCCGCGCGAGCCGCCCGAAGCGCCACGCGCACCACGGCAGCGCCACCGGTCCCGCGACGGCGACGATCTTCATCGCGACGCCGTACGGCACCAGGGCGTCGAGCGCCACGATCGCCAGCGCCGGCACCACCATGTAGAAGCGGTACGTCGGCAGGCCCGCGTACCAGTCCATGCTCCACCCCGTGAGCCGCGGCAGGAGGTGGTCGCGCAGGTAGGCGGGCCCCCACACGTGGGCGCCGAAGTCGCCGCCGGTGGGCGTGTTGTCCGCGACGATCAGGCGCGGGTGCAGCGACAGCAGCACCGCGAGCATCGCGCCGCCGACCGTGACGACCGTGGCGAACCGCTGCCAGTAGCGGGAGGCCGGCGTCCCCGCCACGGGCGTGGGATCGGATGTGTCGGCCTCCACGCTCGGCGAGCCTACGCCCCGGTCAGAGCAGCACGACGAGCAACAGGCCCGTCGCATTGAACGCGACGTGCGCCGCCACCGCCATCCCGAGCCGGCCGGTCCGCGCCGCGCAGAGTCCGAGCACGAGCGAGAACGCGAACAACCCGGGGAACTCCGGCGGCGAGAGGTGCACGAGCGTGAACCACGCGGCGGCAACCAGCAGCGACGCCGCTGCACCGATCCGCGGCGCGAGACCGAGCTGGATGAATCCCCGGTACACGAGTTCCTCCACGACCGGCGCGCCGACGACCACGACGAGCGCGAGCAGCACGATCCACGGCCCGCTCGCCATGTCCGCGAGTCCCCGCGCCCGCTCCTCCACGCGCTCGGCGCTGAACGAGTCCGGAAAGAGCCGCGTGAAGGGAAGGGTCACCAACGGGACGAGGACCAGCTGCGACGCCACCCCGATCGGCAGTCCGAGCAGGTCGATCCACCTCGCGCGCAGGCCGAAGTCGCGCGCCCACGATCCCGTGCCGCGCGCGCGGGACACCAGGACGAGCGCCACGAGGGCGGGGATCCACAGCGCCGCTGCCGACGCCGACACCACCCAGGTGGGCATCTCCAGCGGATCCGTGTCCCCGTGGCCCGCGGCGATCACCACGACGGCGCCGATGACGTTGCCCGCGAGCCACCCGGCGAGCCACGTGCCGACGACGAGGGGGACGGAAAACCCCCGCTGCGCGGGGCGGGCGGGCGGGACCGCCGGCGGCGGCCAGACGGTCATCCGGCGATTCTGTCGGGAAACCCGTGGCTGTGCCGGCGACGACGGTCCTCGAGGTGCCATCCCGTCGGCGCCGTCACCCGCTCGCCGTGCTTCGGGCACAGGTCGTACGAGTGCGGGTCCGCCTCGTCCAGGAGGTCGTCAATCCAGACGACCGCACGGTTGTACTGGAACGACAAGGTGACGGTCGGCCTCGCGCTGCACGCGGTGCGAGAGCACTTCCGAGCCACGTGAAAAACGCTACTCATGCTCGCGAATTGGATGGTGGATGCCCGTCACGCGGACGGCTCCGTCGGACACCCCGGAAGTGACCGGTCGTAGGCTGACCGCATGTCCAAGCTGCCTCCGCCCCCGCCGCCCTCCCCGCGCAATCAGCCGCGCCGCGGCGGCGCGCCGCGCGGCTCGTCCCCCGACCGGCCGGGAGGCATGCCCCGCTGGGCCATCTGGGCCCTCGCTGCGGGCGTCCTGGCGCTGTTCGTCGGTCCGCGGCTGTGGCCGACGCAGGCCGCGACCGACCTGTCGTACACCGAATTCCTCCAGATGGTGGAGGAGGGCAAGGTCGACTCGGTCACGATCAACAACATCAGCAACGTCATCAGCGGCGAGCTCGCCGACGGCAGCCGGTTCACGACCACCGGGGCCACCGTGCTGTCCGACGCCGACGAGCAGCTGCTGAAGGCGAAGGGCGTCGACTACGACTACGCGACCCCGACCGGCAACTTCTTCACCAACATGATCCCGTTGCTGCTCCCCTTCCTGCTCCTCATGGGGTTCTTCATCTGGATGCAGCGCCGCGCCATGGGACAGGCCGGATCGATCATGTCGATCGGCCGCAGCAAGGCCAAGAGCTACGACGCCGACAAGCCCAGCACGACGTTCGCCGACGTCGCGGGCTACGCCGGCGTCAAGCAGGAGATCAAGGAGGTCGTCGACTTCCTGCGCATGCCCGAGCGGTTCAAGGAGATCGGCGCCCGGGTGCCCAAGGGAATCCTGCTCGTCGGCCCCCCGGGCACCGGCAAGACGCTGTTCGCGCGCGCAGTGGCCGGCGAGGCCGGCGTGGGCTTCCTGTCCGTCACCGGCTCGGACTTCATGGAGATGTTCGTCGGCGTCGGCGCCAGCCGCGTGCGCGACCTGTTCCAGCAGGCCTCGAAGATGGGGCGCGCCATCATCTTCGTCGACGAGATCGACTCGATCGGGCGCAAGCGCGGCGCCGGGCTGGGCGGCGGACACGACGAGCGCGAGCAGACGCTCAACCAGATGCTCGCCGAGATGGACGGCTTCGAGGCGACCGAGGGCATCGTGGTCATGGCTGCGACGAACCGTCCCGACATCCTCGACCCTGCGCTGCTGCGCCCCGGCCGGTTCGACCGGCAGATCATCGTGCCGCTGCCCGAGGCCGAGGAGCGCCTCGCGATCCTCAGGGTGCACTCGGGCGGCAAGCGGATGGGCAAGGACGTCGACCTCGACACCATGGCCCGCGCCACGCCCGGAATGAGCGGCGCCGACCTCGCCAACCTCGTCAACGAGGCGGCGCTGTTCGCGGTGCGCCGCGGGTCGACGCACATCGAGCGCATCGACTTCGAGAACGCCCGCGACCGGGTGGTGCTGGGCGCGAGCCGCGAGAGCCTGATCCTCAACGCCGAGGAGAAGCGCGCGACGGCGTACCACGAGGGCGGCCACGCGGTGCTCGCCACCGTGCTGCCGCACTCCGACCCGCTGCACAAGGTGACGATCCTCCCGCGCGGCATGGCGCTCGGCGTCACGTGGACCCTCCCCGAGGAGCGCCACACGTATTCGCGCGAGTACTTCGAGGACGTCATCTGCAAGGCCATGGGCGGCCGGGTCGCGGAGAAGATCGTGTTCGGCCACCTCAACAGCGGCGCCGCCAACGACCTCGAGCAGGCGACCAACATCGCGCGCCGCATGGTGCGCGAATGGGGCATGAGCGAGTCGGTCGGGCCGATGGCCTTCGCGGGCCAGCAGCAGGTGTTCCTCGGCGAGGACCTGATGAGCAGCGGCCGCGAGTACAGCGACGAGACCGCCCGCACGATCGACGCCGAGATCAGCCGCATCCTGCGCGAGCAGGAAGAGCGGGCCCGCACCGTGCTGCAGCAGCACCGGCGCGGCCTCGACCTCGTCGCCCAGGCGCTGCTCGACCACGAGACGATCGACGGTGCGATGGTGTCGCGGCTGGTGCAGCAGGGGCTCGGCTCGCCGAGCCGAGCCGGCGACGACCGCGGGACGCTGCCGAACTCCTAGGGCGCCGTCAGGAGCAGGCTGGCGCGGCTCCGCCGCCGTCGCGCACCCGGGCGACCGCCGCCCACAGGTCGGCGGCGCTGACCGGGCCGAGGAACGTCGCGGCAGCGGTGCCGTCCGCACCGGCGAGCACGAGCGACGGGACGGCGTCGATCGCGTACTTCGCGTGCAGTGCGCGCTGCGCGCCGTACTCGACCTCCTGCACCGCAACGTCGGCCGACTCGAGGACCGCCGCCTTGCGCGCGACGTCCGCGCACGTCGAGCACGTCGCAGACGTGAAGGCCACCACGAGCCACGGTGCATCCGGCCGCGCGAAGTCGGATCGGTCGAGCCGCGACGGCAGCGCGCCGGGCGTGCGCACCGGCACGGCCGTCCGGCGCGCGAACAGGGTGCGAACCGCCAGCGCGACGGCGACGACCGCCGCGACGACCGCGAGGCGGATCACTGTGCCGCCGCCGACGGCGTCGGGAGGTGCGGCAGCATCAGCGCGGCGGCACGGCCGGGCATCCCGTCGCCGCGCGTGAGCAGCCGCTGGACCACCACCGGCTGCGTCGCCCGCACCACCACCTCGCCTGCGGGCAGACCGGCCGGCGCCGCCACCACCACCAGCGCACCCGGCGGGAGCGCGACGGACTCGAGCCCGCCCAGTGCGACCGACCCCGCCGGTCCGACCTGCTCGACGCTGAACGTCGCCTCGAGTGGGGTGACGTTCAGCACGAGCAGCGCGTCGGAGAGCCCCGGCGTCAGCCCGGACGGCGCGCTCCACGTGCTGCTCGAGGAATCCCCCGGAGCCCCGGCGACGATGGACGTGCCCGTCCTCCCGTCGACGCGCCTCGTCACCACCTGCTCGACGACGACGCCCGGCTCGTCAGACCCGTCGGTGAGCGACACGTTCACCGCGTAGCGGCCCGGCAGCCCGGGCACCACGTCCGTGTCCAGCACCGTGACGCGCCCCGCAGGGGCCGCGACGACGAAGGGCTCGCCGAGGGCCTGGCCGTTGACGAACGCGACGCTCACCGTGCGCTCGTCCTGTCCGGGGTTGAAGATGACGATCTCCTCGGCGATTCCCTCGCCGCGCTCGCCGTCGGGGATCCACCACTCCCGCGCGAGCCCGGGGGAGCCGAGCCGCATCGTGTAGCCGAGCCTGCCGTCGCCCAGGTAGTGCTGCGAGCGGCCCGCGACGACGCGACCGGCCGACGTCCTGATCGACACCGCGAGGATCGGCTCGTTGCGCGCACCCTGATCGGCCATGTCGAGCACCACGAGCGACCGGGGACCGACGACGAGGCCCTGCAGGTTCGACGGCCGGCGGCCCGACTCGCGCGTCACGAACTCGACGTCGACGACGCTCGCGTCCGCGAACGGGTTCACCACGACCACGTCGTCGATGCTGTCCACGGAGGTGAAGCCGTCGGCGAAGTACCACTCGTCCGAGGTCCTGTTCGCGCACGCAACGGTGGCGATACCCGCCGGGTGGCTGGTGACCTGCTCGACGGATCCGGCCGGTCCGCTGATCTCCACCACGTTGGCCACGAAGGGCGACTTGATGCCGCCGCCCGCGTCGACGTCGAGCGTGGAGCGCGCCGGCACCACGACCGAGATCGCCGTCGCGGCGACGTCCGGCGTGATCCGCGTGACCGTCGCCGCGAGGTCGGCGTCGGTCGGATTGGCGATGACGACCGTGCCGGTGATGCGCGGATCGTCGCCGGGAACCCCCGGGCAGAACCACGCGGTCGAGAGCGGCGCGGCCGATGAGACGAACGGCAACGGTGCCTCGCCGGGTGGCGACGCGGCGCCGTCCGGCAGCTCCTCGACCGTGGCGACACCCTCGAGGAGCGGATCGACCGCGCCGGCACCGCCCGCGCCGCGACGGTCGACCGACACCAGGCTGGCGACCGCCGCGAGGCAGGCGACGGCGACCACGAGCTGGCGGACGGTGAGGTGCTCCGCCCCCCGGTGGCCCGCGCCGCGCTCGCCCATCGGGTCGCTCACTGCGCACCTCCGTCGAGCACGATGCGCCGGCCGTCGTCGTCTCCCTCGACGAGCACGACCGGCGCGGGACGCAGCGAGAGCGAGCGGCGGCGGTAGCGGCCGAGGTCGGCGGCCGCGACGAGTGCCGCGACCCAGACGAACGCCTGCAGCGCGACGAGCGCGCGGTGCGATCCCTCGGTGCGGAATTCGAGGCGCGCCACCCCCGACACGGGCGAGTCGAACGCCGTCGTTCCGCCGAACGCGATGCGCGACTGCACCTTCACCCCGCCGACGTTGAGCGCCATCCGCTCGCTGAACGGCGACGCGAGGTGCACCGTCCACCGGTCGACGAAGGCCGGCGAGCTCGAGGTCGCGCCGAGCATCTGGATCGGGCCGCGGATCGCGATCTGCCCGGTGAGCAGCTCGTCGGCGCCCGCGCGCGTGCTCAGCACCGCCGAGTCGTCGTCCAGCACCGACATCAGCGGGATCCACGCGCGGTTCTCGAAGATCGCGAGGCTCGACGAGGAGAACACGCGCCGCATGTCGAGCTGGCCCGACAAGCCGTCGAGGACGCGCGCGAGCTCGGGACCCGGCTCGGCGGCGGCCTCGCCGGGCGGGGCGATGGGGACCACCACGTAGCGCACGGCGAGCGGCGCCAGGAGCCGCCCGGCGCGCACCGTCGAGGTGTCGATCGCCGCGACGAGCGCGGCGTCGAGCGAGTCGATCAGCGCGTTGTCGAGCGGCTGCCAGTAGTCCGACGCCGACACCGGCCCGTCGTCGGCGACGGCGACGTGCAGGTCGCCTGTGAGCGGGTGCCCGGAGACCGGCAGCATCCCGCGCGCCCCGACATACGCGACGTGGAAGTCGCCTTCGGGCGGGTCGACCGGCAGCTGCGCGAGCAGCTGCGCGGACGTGGTCGACGGCTGGTTCCAGCGTCCGTCGACGGTCGCGAGCACGACGGGCACCGCCGCGACGGTGGCCACCGTCACCGCGAGCACTGCGACGACGCGCTGCGCCCTCCGGATGCCGGCCAGCACCCCGTCGACGAGCTCGCCCACGAGCGCCATCGCACCGAGCGCCGCACCGAGCCCGACGACCGGAAGCAGGTACGCGACGTCCGGCAGCACCGCGCCGGCGGTCCCTCGCCCGATCGCGAGCGCCGCTGCCAGCGACGGCACGACGAGGAACGCGCCCCGGATCGCCCACAGCGCGCGCTCCGCACGGGAGACGAAGAGGGAGAGCGCCAGCGGCAGCAGCGCAAGCGCCGCGAGCGCGCCGAGGGTCATCGACGCGCCACCGATCTGGACCACCGACCAGAGACCCGCGGCCGTCGACGTCTCGTCGGGCGCACCGAAGGTGCGCAGCGCCCAGTTGTCGCCGAAGAACGTCAGCGACCACGGCACGTTCAGGACGATCGCACCGAGCAGTGCGACGGCCGCGAGCCGCGCGACCCGCAGCACCGACCGCACCGGCACGCCGGCGACGGCATCCGCCGCGCCCCACGTGAGGGCCATTGCGCCCATCAGCACCGCGGCCGTCGGGTTGAAGGCCGCCGCGCAGGACGTCGCCAGGATCGCAGCCGCGAACGACTGCGTGAGCCGTGCACCGACCGGTCCGCGCCCCGCGACGACGAAGCACCTCGCGAACCACGGCACCGTGGCGTAGACGACGAGCACCGACCAGCGCCCCTCGGCGAAGGCCTGGTACGGGACGGGGAGCGCCGCATAGAGGAGCGTGCCTGCGAGCCGCGCCCGCGGACCGAAGGCGCGGTTGCCAAGCGCCCACGCGCCGCCCCACCCGAGGAACAGCGTGGCGAGCACCGACCAGGTGGTGAGGGCACCGAAATTGCCGAACGACGCCAGTCCGCCGACGGCGAGCAGCGCGAGACCCGTCGGGTTCGCCGACTGTTGGCCGAATCCGGCGGGCCACCACCCGCTCACGTAGCTGGCGAACAGCGCCCCGGGCGACTCGGCACCCGCCGTGATCGGCAGGAAGTCGCCGACGGCCGAGACCCCGCCGAAGATCCAGTTGCGCGAACCGACGAGGACGAGTGCCGCCGCCGCCGCGATCCCCCCGAGCACCGCGCGCCCATGGCCACGGTCCGCGAACGACCCGTCATCGGACGATGCACGGGTGCGCCGGCGGCGGACGAAGGACGAGATCCGCGCGCTTCCCCGCAGCATCAGCTTCGCCACCTCGTCGGGGCGGACGGCGCGCTGGTGCCGGACGTCGAGCCGGCGGGAGAGGATGTACGGCGCGTCGAAGACCACGCCGAAGGTCGCGCGCAGCCCGGCGACCGCGTCGCGCACCCTGCCGGTGAGCGCGCCCACCACCACCGACGCCGCGGAGAACGCCGCCATCTGCGCGAAGACGACCGGCACGCGCCACCGGCCCGTCAGGACGGCGACGGTGCGCACGCGGTTGCGCGCCGCGGCGACGGCACCCGCCGCGGCGGGGTTGCGCTCGGCGAGGCGCCCACGGTGCCGCGCGCGTGCAGCCGGTGCGAGCAGCACGCGCGCGCCGAGGAGGTGCGCGCGCCAGCACAGGTCGACGTCCTCGCCCTGGTAGTCGATCTCGGCGACGAAGCCGCCGAGGTCGCGGAACAGGTCGGCCCGCACGAGCATGCACGCGCTCGACACCGCGAAGCAGTCGCGCACGGCGTCGTGCTGGCCCTGGTCCTTCTCGCGCGGCTCGATCAGCGGGTCGACCTCGCCGAACCGGTCGACGTCGAAGCCGACGTGCTGCAGGATCGTCGGGTCGTCCCAGTCGACCACCTTGGGCGATGCGACGCCGGCCCCCGACCGCTCGGCCTCGTCGACCAGCAGCGACACCGTCGAGCGCTCGAGCGCGACGTCGTCATGGCAGAAGAGGAACCAGCCCGAGGCGCCGTCGACGAGGCGCAGCACCTCGTTGGCGACCGGGCCGAAGCCCGGGTTCCCGGCCACCTGCCGGACGACCGCGGACGGCACCACGGCGCGCACCCGCTGGGCCACGTTGGCCGATACGTCGGGACGGTCGGGCACCTGGGCGACCAGCACGAGGAGCTGCAGGTTCGGGTAGTCCTGGCGCGCAATCGAGCCGAGGACCGTCTCGAACCACTCGCCCGGTGCGTGGGCGACCATGGCCATCACGACCGGAGGGGCAACGGCGGGGCGCGCCCCCGCGGCGTCCGAGCGGCGGGCGGAGTCGGACACGGTCCCCGCAGGCTAGTTCTGCACCGCAGGAGGCCGGGGTCGTCGCACCCGCGAACGGGTTCGGCGCACGCCGCGACGCGGCACAGCGGCACGGGATACCCTCCGGCACGCGCGCAGCGCCGCCGTCGAAAGGACCGTCGTGCCGAACCTCCCCCTCCCCTCCCGCATCGACCTCACGAAGGTCGACGTCCGTGCGATCGTGCCCGGCGCGCTCCGGAAGGTCCGGCTGCCGGACGTGGACGCCGACCGGGTGGTCGCCGCGGCGAAGGACGCCGGCTACACGGCGGTGGGCGCCGCGGTGCTCGCGTTCCAGCGCGCGCAGGTCCGCCGCCGCGGGATCGAGTCGTGGGTCGCACGCCACGTGCCGCAGGCCTCGGACGCGCTCGTGCGCGCGGGCGACGCGGCAGAGCAGGTCGTCGCAACGGTCGCCAAGGCCGTCCGCAGGGAGCCCGCCCAGAACTAGCCTCGCTGCATGCGACGGAGCCGGCGGCACGGGGCGTGACCGAGTGGTGGCGCCCGGAGCACCTCGCAGAGGCCGAGCGCCGGTCGCGGGAGTCTGACCCCGACGCGACGACGGTCGAGAGCGACTTCGGCTCGTACCGGCGCATCGCCGCGGGTGGCGACCTCGTCGCATCGGGCCTCGCGCTGCACAACGACCTCGACCCCGGCACGAAGGTGGAGCTGGTGGCACGCCGCGCCGGCCTGATGCGCGGATCCGCGCCGTCGTCGGTGCTCGACGCGGGGTGCGGCGCCGGCTACACCACGGCCGCCCTCGCCCGGCTCTTCCCCTCGGCACGGGTGACCGGCGTGGACATCTCGCACGACGCCGTGGCGTACGCCCGTGCGACCCATTCCGGCGCGGACTTCCGCGCAGAGGCGATCTCCCCGTCGTCGCCGCCCGAGGGGACGTTCGACGCCGTCTTCTGCTTCGAGTTCTACCCGTTCACGCGCAACGCCGACGCCGCGGAGCAGGCCGGCTACCTGCGCGCATTCGCGTCGCGGCTCGCCCCCGGCGGGCGCATCGTCGTCTACCAGACGTGGCGCAACCCGAACTCGCTCGGCGCGGTCTACCGCGAGGTGCGCGCCGCGCTGCCCGACCTCGCGTTCCGCAAGCGCCTCACCGCGCACCCACGGCTCGCGGCTCGGCTGCCGATCGCGCTCGCGTGGGCGGCATCGTGGGCCGGGACCGTGCTCGCACGGCGCGACTGGCTGAAGCCGATCGTCGTCGTCACGAGGCGCGGCGGGTGACGACGGGCGCCGTCGGGCGGCTCCGTTCCTCGCTGCCCGAGGGCACGGCCGTCGTCGGGGCGGGACTGTTCGTCGGCGGCGCATCGGCGTACGTCTTCTTCAAGATCGGGCAGCTCGCGCTCGGCCAGGACGGCTTCAAGCCGATCGTCGCCCTGTGGTTCGTCCTGTTCACGCTGGCGCCGGGCTTCCTGCTGCCGATCGAGCAGGAGGCGAGCCGCGCAATCGCCCACCGGCGCGCGACCGGAACGGGGTACGGACCCGTCGTGCGGCGCATGGCGGGACTCGCCGCGGTCGTCGTCGCCGTGCTCGTCCTGCTCGTCGCGGCGGCGTCTCCCGCACTGACCGACCATCTCTTCGAGGGCTCGTCGGTGGTGACGCTCTGCCTCGTGCTCTCCCTCGTCGCCGCCGCGCCGATGCACCTCCTGCGCGGCACCAGCTCGGGCGGCGGTGCGTTCGGTTCGTACGCCGCGATCGTCGCGCTCGACGGCGGGGTGCGGGTCGCGGCGTGTGCGGCGCTGTGGCTCATGGGCGTCGAGGGACCGGGTCCCTACGCGCTGGCCGTCGCGGCATCGCCCCTCGTCGCCGCGGCAGCCGTCGCGGGCGCGCGCCGTCCCCCGCTCGCCGACGGCCCGCCGGCGGCGCTGGCGGACGTGGCGCCGAACCTCGGGTGGCTGCTCGTCGGGCAGCTCTTTGCCTCCGCGCTCATCAACGCCGGGCCGATCACCGTCGACCTGCTCGGCACGGGCTCCGACCCGGCGTCCGTCACGCGCTTCGGCAACGCGGTCATCTTCGCCCGCATCCCGTTGTTCCTGTTCCAGGCGGTGCAGGCCGCGCTGCTGCCGAAGCTCGCCTCGCTCGCGGCGGCCAGCGACCTGACGGAGTTCCGCGACGGACTCCGGCGGCTCGTGGCCGTCGTGTCGGCCATCGGGGCGGCAGGCGTCGCCGGCGCGTGGGTCGTGGGGCCACCGGTCCTCGAGCTCGTCTACGACACCACGGTCGACGGCAGGACGCTCATGCTGCTCGCGCTGTCCAGCGCGCTCGTGATGCTCGCGCTGTCGATCGCCCAGGCCGTGGTCGCGCTCGGAGGACACTCCCGCGTCGCCCTCGCATGGGTCGCCGCCTTCGCGTGCTACGTGCTCGTCGCGTGGCTCGCGGCCGACGGCCTCTATCTGCGCGTCGAGCTGGCGCTCGTCGCCAGTTCGGCGACGGTGCTCGCGGTGCTCGCGCTGTCGCTGCGCCGACTGCTCGCGTCGCGCTGAGTCAGCGCCGCAGGCGCGCCGACTCGTAGGCCAGGTCGTGCTCGACCATCATGGCCACCAGCTCGCGGAACCCCACCTCGGGCCTCCACCCCAGCTGCTCGCGCGCCTTCGTCGGATCGCCGATCAGCAGGTCGACCTCGGCCGGACGGAAGAACTTCGGATCCTGCCGGACGTACGGGCGCCAGTCGCCCATTCCCAGCTGCTCGAACGTGAGCTCGAGGAACTCCTCGACCGAGTGCGTCTCGCCGGTGGCGATGACGTAGTCGTCGGGCTGGTCCTGCTGGAGCATGAGCCACATCGCCTTCACGTAGTCGCCGGCGTAGCCCCAGTCGCGCTTGGCGTCGAGGTTGCCGAGCACCAGCTCGCGGTCGACGCCCAGCTTGATGCGCGCCGCGGTGTTCGTGATCTTGCGGGTGACGAACTCGAGGCCGCGCTTCGGTCCCTCGTGGTTGAAGAGGATGCCCGAGCACGCGTAGAGGCCGTAGCTCTCGCGGTAGTTGACGGTGATGTGGTGGCCGAACACCTTGGCCACGCCGTACGGCGACCGGGGATGGAACGGGGTGAGCTCGTTCTGCGGCACCTCGCGCACCTTGCCGAACATCTCCGACGAGGAAGCCTGGTAGAAGCGGATCGGGTTGTTCTGCGGCCCGCCGACGATGCGCACCGCCTCGAGCGCGCGCAGCACGCCGAGGCCCGTCACGTTCGCCGTGAGCTCTGCCTGGTTGAACGACATCGCGACGAACGAGATCGCGCCGAGGTTGTAGAACTCGTCGGGCTGCACCTGCTCGATCGCCTTGACGAGGCTGGTGAGGTCGTTGAGGTCGCCGGGCACCACCTCGACGAACGGCAGCTCGTCGCGCAGCATCTCGGCCCGGGGGTTGTGCTGCCCCTTCATCATCCCGCAGACGCGGTAGCCCCTGCCGTGGAGGAACTCGGCGAGGTGCCGCCCGTCCTGTCCGGTGATGCCGGTGATGAATGCGGTCGGCATGGGCGTGACGAATCTACCAGTGCCCATCGTTACGATCGGCGCGTGGTCACCGTGCTCGCTGGAGGCGTCGGCGCGGCGCGCTTCCTCCGCGGGCTCTCCATGGCGACCGGCCCCGCGTCGATCGTGGCGGTCGTCAACACCGGCGACGACGCCGTGCTGCACGGCCTGCACGTCTCGCCGGACATCGACACCGTCGTCTACACGCTGGCATCCGCGATCGACCGGGACCGCGGCTGGGGGCTGTCGG
>JAGWXX010000062.1 GCA_018969685.1 Acidobacteriota bacterium
CGACGGCCCTGTGCGCGGTCGACGGGCAGGGCATGCGCGCGTCGGTGGTGGCGAACCAGGCGGCCGGGAACGACCGGTGGTGGGCGTCGCGCGGCGGCGGGGCGTGCCGCAACGGCTCGGCCGTCAGCACGTCGGGGTGCGCGTCTCTGTCGTCCGCGGTCGTCGGCGTGTCGGGACTGCCCCGCGAGCGGCCGGGTTGGGCGCAGTTCCGGGCGCTCGGCGCTGCGGCGCTCGACATCTGCCTTGTCGCCTCGGGTTCGTTGGATGCGTGGATCGACTTCAACCGCCACGGCGCGTGGGACTACCTCGCAAGCCTCCTGGTGCTCCGCGAGGCGGGTGGCGCGGACGCCGAATTGGAGGGACGCGACCCCATCGCACTCGGGCACGCGGAGCGTCGCACGGTGCTCGTCGCGGCGACGCCGTCGCTGCTCGACGAGGTGCTCGCGGTGCGCCGGGCGCACCAGCGCGGCTAGCCCGCGCGAAGCGCGTCGCGGATGGCGTTTACGCCGTCGACGAGGGTCCTGCGCCCAGCTCCGTCGAGGACGGCGAACGCGGGCAGCACGATCTCGTCGGTGATCCGCTCCGCACGGGCCATCCGTTCCGTCGCGTCGGCGGGCATGGCCGGGGCGTCGTCCTCGCTCCAGCCGAACATCTTGACGTCACCGGGCCGCTTGAGGAAGTGGGCCTGCTTCGACGTCAGCCCGGCCGCACGCACGGCGACGAGGTGGGCGCTGCCCCGGTACTCGCGCAGGATCGCGACGAGTTGCATGGCGCGGCCGGGCAGGTCGTCGACCATCGGTTCGCCCCGGAAGGCGGCGTAGAGCGCCAGACCGTCGGGGTCGGCGGCCGCATTCACTGCGTCCGCTGCGGCGACGAACGCACCGAGGTCTGCGACGCCGCCGAGCTTCGACCGCCCGAGGTCCGCGCAGCACTGCCAGTGCGCCCGGCCGGCGTCGCGCGGCGCGCACACGTCCCGAGCGGACTCCCACGCGCGGCGGACGACGTCGGGGTTGAAGTAGCCGAATGCGGCCGACACGACGCCCGCATCGCAGTCGCCCAGCAATCCGCCGCGGCCGGCGAAGTAGAACTGCGGGCCCTTGAACCCGAGCTCGGCGCCCTTCGCGAGGGTCTCCGCCACGAAGTAGTAGGCCCATCCGGTGTCGTTGATGACGGGGCAGGCGCTGCGCACGAGATCGAGGTCGTCCATCGCCCAACGGTAGCCCTTGCTGTGCGGACCGGTTGCTGAGCGTCCGAGCGGAGCTGGATCGTGCGTCGTCACCTACGCTCCGCGGGTGCCAACGATCCTGATCGGCGTACTCGCGGGCTTCGTGGCGGGCGCGTTCGGCGTGGGAGGCGGCATCCTCATCGTGCCCGGTCTCCTGTGGTTCACGAAGTACGAGCAGCGCCTCGCGCACGGCACGTCGCTCGCAGCGGTGGTGCCGATCTCGGCGGCGAGCCTCGTCCCGTACCTCGTGAACGGCGCGGTCGACTGGGCCGTCGTTGCGCTGCTGCTGGGTGGCTCCGTGCTCGGGGCGCTCGCCGGCACGTCGCTGCTGCACCGCGTGCCCGTGAGGGCGCTCTCGGCGTCGTTCGCGGCCCTGCTCGTGGCGACTGCGGTGCGCCTGTTCGTCTCGCCGCACGGCGGCGGCGATGGTGCACTCGACGCCCGACTCGTGGCGGTCATCGCGGCGACCGGGCTCGTCGCTGGTCTGGTGTCGGGACTGCTCGGCGTCGGTGGCGGGATCGTCATGGTGCCGGCCCTGGTGCTCGCAGCGGGATTCCTGCCGCTGGACGCGAAGGGGACGGCGCTGGCAGTCATCCTGCCGACGGCGCTCATCGGCACCTGGCGCAATCGTCGTCGCGACAATGCAAACCTGCGCGCTGCCGGGACGATCGGTGCGTCGGGTGCGGGCGCGGCGGTGCTGGGTGGCACCCTGTCGGCCCTGATGCCGGTGGCGGTTGCGAACGCGTCCTTCGCGGTGCTGCTCGCCGCGGTCGCAGTACGGATGGTGCTGCAGTTCCGCTCGGCCACGCACGCCTGAGGCGCGGCCCCGGGAAGCCGGATCGTCAGCCGATTGCTGCGCCGAAGAGCGAGCCGATTGCCATGGTGACGGCCATGGCGATCGCCCCGCCGAGCACCACACGGACGATCGGACGCCGCACCGCTGCTCCTCCCACCCGCGCGCCGGAGAACCCGAGCAGCACCAGCGAGGCGAGCGCGACGCCGATGGTGACGGCGATGCGGCTGGCATCGGAGGCGATCGCAGCGGCGACGAGCGGAATGCCCGCGCCGACGGCGAATGCAGCGGCCGAGCTGACCGACGCCTGCACGGGGCGTGCGGTGGTGAGCTCGGTGATGCCCAGCTCCTCGGCGAGGTGGATGCGGAGCGCGTCCTTCGAGGTCAGCTCGGTGGCGACGGTGCGGGCCAGCTCGGGGGAGAGGCCCTTCGCCGCGAAGATCGCCGTCAGCTCGTCGAGTTCGTGGTCGGGCTGGTGCTCGAGCTCCCACATCTCCTTGCGGATGTCGGCGCGCTCGCTGTCGCGCTGGGAGCTCACCGACACGTACTCGCCGAGCGCCATCGACGCGGCCCCGGCCACGAGGCCGGCGACGCCGGACGTGAGGATGGCGTCGCGACCCGCATCGGCGGCCGCGACGCCGAGGATCAGGCACGCCGTGGAGATGATGCCGTCGTTGGCGCCGAGCACCGAGGCACGGAGCCACCCCGATCGGTGGCTGCCGTGACGTTCGTCGTGGGTGCGCACCAATTGAGTCTCGCACAGGATTAGCGTCCGGTGCATGACCTCTCGCGTCCCTCCTCGCATCACGCAGGCGGCTCGGGCGGCATGGCGTTCGGCCCGCGCGTATCCGGTGTCGTCGTCGCTGTTCGCCCTCGCCGCACTCGTCTGGCTCGCGTTCAGCATCCTCGTCGGCATGCCGCCGTGGGCAATCGTCGTGCTCGTCGCTGCGGTGGCGGGCGGCACGTGGGGCATCAACCGGATCGCCAACCGCGCGGGGTCGCCGGGTCGCCGGCAGGCTGCGCTGCTCGCGTCGTCCTTCGCGGCCGTCGTGTCGGTCTTCGGGCTCATCCAGCTGGTGCCATACGGCAAGAGCCATTCGAATCCCCCCGTGCTGGCCGAACCTGCCTGGGCGACGCCGGAGACTCGGGAACTGATGGTCCGCGCCTGCTTCGGGTGCCACTCCAACGAGGTCGTGTATCCGTCGTATGCCGACATTGCCCCGATCTCGTGGATGGTGGCATCGCACGTGTCGGAGGGACGCTCCAAGGTGAACTACTCCGAGTTCGATCCGGGCAGGCGGGCATTCAAGGGGACTGTTGCGGCGATCCGGTCCGGATGGATGCCTCCGGGCTACTACACCCGCTTTGGCCGCCACCCCGAGGCCCGACTGACCGATGCCGAGATCGCGACGCTCATCGAGGGACTCCGCGCGACGCCTGGGCTCTCACGCGGCTGATCGGCTGGAGCGTCACGGCGAGGACGATGACGACTGAGCATCGTCGCTCATAGGCTCGGGTCGGCAGGTAGCGCGGGCGCTTAGCTCAGTTGGTTAGAGCATCTCCCTTACAAGGAGAGGGTCGGGGGTTCGAGTCCCTCAGCGCCCACAAGGGCTTCTCGGCCTGTTCGTGCACCCGTCAGGCGCCGCTCGGTCCCATGGTCCGACGCCGGTGCTCTGGCGCTGTGCGGTGGTCTCCCGGCGACCGCCCCGTCGACGTGCGCGACCTTGGCACCGACACTGACGCGGTCGCCGAGCACCCCGCTCTGCGGTACGGTTCGTTGGCATGTCGTCATCTACTTCGAGCAAGACCCGCTTCGCCGTCCTCGCCGTCCTCGCCGTCGTCGCCGCGCTCTCGGTGGCGACGTGGACGGTGCTGAAGTCCGAGAGCAACGGCCCGAAGCCCGGAAGCGGGGAGAGCACCTCCCGTTCCGGCAGCAATTCGGGCACCACCGGCACATCCGAGGGCAATGCTCCGGGCAGGTCCATCATCGAATCCCTGCCGGTGGATCTCTCCGGTGACATCTGGCAGTGGCCCACCGACGCCGATGTATGGCCGGCGAGGGAGCGCCCTCCCGTGCACATCTTCGGCAAGGATTACCAAGGCAAGGTCGAGGCCACGTTGATGTTCGACATGCTGAAGGTCGGCACCACGGTGCTGTCGCCGATCTCGGGTCGGGTGGTCGACGTCCGTCAGCAACCGGACTCGTGCGACGTCGAGTTGTACATCGGCGATGATTCCGCCCCGCCCATCTCGCTCGACCACGTCCTGACCACGCTCCAGCGCGGCGACGTCGTGACGGCGGGACAGGCCGTGGGCACCGTGCCGAAGTGGCAGTGCAACGAGTCGTTCGGGGGATTCGAGCTGATGGTGATCGGCGAATCCGCCGGAGAGATGCTTGCGCTCTGTCCTGCCGACTCGTTTTCGCCCGAGCTCATGGCGGCTTGGGGACCCGCGCTCGCCAAGGTGATGAACGACTGGAACACCCATGCCGCCGGCCGCAGCTACGTGACCTACACGCCTGACGAGATCACCAACGGAGTGTGCGCGTCACCCACCACACCGGCGTGAAAACATCCACCAGTCGGTGGGCGTCCGATCCGCTGGAGTTCGTCGTCGCGTCGTGCGAGTGAAAGCAGGAGTCTGCACGCGCTGCGGACGCGAGCTTGATCGATCCATCGTGCCCGACTCTCGACCGCGAACACACGCACGTTCTGGCGTGTCGCACGAGGGTCTCCGTGAGATTCGAGGAGTGGGTCGGGGGTTCGAGTCCCTCGGCGCCCACGGTCACCTAGCGTCGTAGTCCGTGCGGGTCCAGCGCCTCGGTGAGCACCGGCCGATGCCATGGGCGAACGGCCGGGGCACGTCGTACGAAGTTGCCCGCGGCGGCGGCGGCCCATGGGCGTGGCGCGTGGCGATCGCGCCCGTGGTGGAGGACGGTCCGTTCTCGCAGCTTCCCGGCGTCGACCGGTGGCTGGTGGTGCTCGAGGACGCTCCGATCGTGCTGGCGATCGACGGCACCGAGCGCGTGGCTCACAAGGGAGAGGTCGTGGCGTTCACCGGTGAGTCGCAGGCAACTGCAGCCCTCCCAAGCGGGCCCACGCGCGACTGCGGCCTCATGGTGCGGCGCGCCGCGGCGACGGGCGCCATGCAGGTGGTCGGCCCCGGCACGATCGGTGGAACGGTGCTCGTCGCGGTGGGCGACGCGGTGGTGCAGGTCGACGGCACGGACGTGCGACTCGAGTGCGGGGATGCACTGATTGGCGATGGGCTGACCGTCGTGAATGTCGTGGCCGGCAGGGTGGCCGTCGTCACGGTGGAGGCCTGACTGCCGGCACCGTGACGCGCACGGCTATCTGTCGTCGTCCGCCTGTGCGGCGCGGTCCTGCAGGATGCGACGCACCGAAGGCGGCAGCAACCTGAGCTGGCGCCTGGTCAGTGTCGCGGCCTGCTCTGGGGTCACCGACCGCGCCTGCACGGTGTTGAGCGTGCCCACCTGCTGCGGGGTCATCGCGGCGAACGAGGCCGGAGGGATGGCCGCCACCTGGGCGGGACGCATTGCGTCGATGGCCGCCACGGGGATCGCCGCCACCTGCGCGGGACGGAGTGCGGCGACGGCGTCCACGGGCATGGCCACCACCTGTGACGGCCGCAGTCCGGCGATCGCCGCCGGGGGAATCGCTGCAACCTGCTGGGGGTTCAGCTCGGCAACGACCGCAGGTGCCAGGCGGTTCACCTGGGTGGGCGTGATCGTCCGCAGCTGTTCCGGCGAGATGTCGGCGACGTCGGCCGGACGCAACGTGGCGGCAATGAACGGCGCAGGCTTCGCCGACACGGTGGTGAGCGGAACCGACGCGGTGGTCTCCGGTGCCGTGTCAGGAGGCGCGGGTGCCGGAGGAGCAGCGGTGGTCGTCGTCGCGCCGTAGGCCGTTTCGAACCCGAAGACGGTGACGGGGGTCCCGGTGCTCCCGGTCGCACCGTTGTTGCCGAGCTGGCCGAGTGCGTTGTACCCCCAACATACGGCCGCGTCCCCGGCGATCGCACACGAGTGCTCCTCGCCAAGGCTGATGGCCGTGACGCCGCTCGCGGCGACGCCGACGACGTCGACCGGCAGTGACTTCACGCCGGTCGGCGAGCCCGAGCCCAACTGGCCTGAGGTGTCGTAGCCCCAGCACTTGGTCGCTCCGCCGACGATCGCACAGGCGTGGGTGCCGCCGGCGCTGATGGCGGTGACGCCGCTCGTGAGTCCGCTGACCTGCACGGGGGCGCTCCTCGTGACGTCGGATCCGTCGCCGAGCTGTTCGTAGCCGTTGTATCCCCAGCACTTCGCAGCGCCGCTGACGACGGCGCACGTGTGGAGGAAGCTGGCACTGATGGCGGTGGCGCCGCTGGCGAGTCCGGTAACGACGACGGGGACGTTGCTGTCGGTGGTCAGGCCGTCACCGAGCTGACCGTAATCGCCGTCGCCCCAGCACTTGGCGGCGCCGCTGACGATGGCGCACGTGTGCCACGGGCTGGCGGTGATGGCGGTGACGCCGCTCGTCAAGCTGGTGACCTGCACGGGGGTGTTGACACCTTCGGTGGCATCTGTGTCGTAGGGGAGGGTGACTCCGTTGCCGAGCTGACCATCGACGTTCCGTCCCCAGCACTTGGCGGCGCCGCCGACGATGGCGCACGTGTGTTGACGACCGGCGACGATGGCCGTGACGCCGCTGGTGAGTCCGGTGACTTGCACAGGAGTGGTGGAGTCGGTGTTGCTGCCGTTGCCGAGCTGGCCGTAGTTGTTCCGTCCCCAGCATTTCGCGGCGCCGCCGACTATGGCGCACGAGTGCTCCCGTCCTGCGCTGACGGCCGTAACGCCGCTGGTGAGTCCGGTGACCTGAACCGGAGTGTTGACGCCACCGGTCGACGGATCGACGATCGTTCCGTTACCGACCTGGCCGTAGTCGTTCATTCCCCAGCACTTGGCGGCACCATCGATGATCGCGCAGGTGTGGAATTCGCCGGCCGAGATCAGCGGCTGGTAGGTACTGGACGGATTTTCGTTGGCGTCGGCCAGGGCGAGGTTCGTGCCGACGGCCAAGGAGGACAGTCCTACCGCGAGGGCAGCGAGCCCTCGGACGAGCTGGTGCCGGGCGCGAGGGCTGCGCGGAGTCTCCGTGCTTGCGGTGCCGATCATGGCGAGTCCTTTCAATCAGGACGAACCGTAGCGAACAACGACCCGCAGGTCTCTCTGAATACCTGCGAGTACGGTCTGCCTTGCGGGGAGGGGGTTTCCGTGGACGACGAGTCACGCAGCTGGGTCGCGCGTCTCGCCGCCACGTTCCCGATTGCGGTCATCGCCACCGACGTCGTCGGAGTCGTAACGGCGTGGTCGGACCTGGCCGAGTCGATCTACGGATGGTCGGCCGCGGAGACCATCGGTCGTCCGATTGGGGATCTCACGGTGCACCCCATGGACGCCGGTGTCGCCGGCGAAATCATGGAGCGGGTGCTGCAGGGGCACGCGTGGTCTGGTCGATATCACGCGCGAACCAAGTCGGGTGACATCGTCGAGGTTTACGTCATCGACGCGCCGCTGTACGGCCCCGATGGTTCGCTGACGGGAATCGTGGGGTGCTCGCAGACTTCCTTCGGTAGCGAGTCGCTGAACTCGCCGCGCTGGATTGCGCTGCGTCACGTGGCGTCGGAGATCAGTCAGCTTCGCGAACGCGAACGCAGTGAGACGGCGCGCCGCCTCCACGACGAAGTCGGTCAGATGTTGTCGATGATGAGGATGGAGGTCGAGGGCCTGCGCGAGGACGACGGGCTTGACCAAGATGCTGCAGCGCACCTCCAGCGCCTGACCTGCGACATCGACCTCGCCATTCGGAGCGTGCGTGATCTCACGGATGAGCTCTCCTTGCGCGATTTCGACGTGTGGAGCCTGGTGATCAGGTTGTATGAGCTCGCGGACGACGTGAACCGGCGGGGGTGGGCCATCGCCGAGTGCGCCGTCGGGGCCGGCGTCGACGATCTGAGGCGCGTCTCGCCGGATGCGGCCTACGCCGCCTACAACGTCGCTCGCGAGGCGGTCTTCAACTCGATGCGTCATTCCTCGTGCGACAACGTCGTGCTGAGACTCGAGATCGTGGGGGATTGGCTGGTGCTGGAGGCGCAGGACAACGGCGTGGGCATTTCGGGATCGACCGCCGGACACGGGCGGGCGACCATGGAGCACCGCGTGGTCGCGGCCGGGGGCCTGTACGAGATCCACGATCGAGCCGAGATGGGCCATGCCGGCACGGTGATCAGAGCGACGTTTCCGCTGGTTGAGGGACCGAGAGGTAGAGCGTGACGCACGTGCACGTCGTCGACGACCACTGGATGGTCCGGCGGGGTCTCCGCGAGGTCCTCGAGGCGTCGGCGTCCGTCACGCAGGTCACGGAGTCGGAGAACCTCCACGATGCGTTCGATGCGTGCCGGGACCTTCGCCGTCCGGTCGACGTCGTGATCCTCGACCTGGTACTCCGTGCGGAGTCGGGAATCGCCGCCATCCCGCAGATCAAGGCCATCACCCCGACGATCGGGGTGTTGGCGATCTCCTTCCTGGCGGAGGATCCCCACGGGGTGCACGCCATCGTTCAGGGAGCGGACGGCTATGTGACCAAGGGTGTCGGACCGAAGGAAGTCATCGATGCGGTTGGACACGTCGCGTCGGGCCGGAAGTACGTGTCGGCCGGCTTGGCCGAGCTGCTGGCCCGTCGGGTGCAGAGGTCCGGCGACCTCACTGCCCGAGAGTGGGAAATCCTCCGGTGCTACTCCCTCGGGCTCGGGTGCGTCGAAATTGCATCGCGGCTCTCGCTCAGCCCGAAGACGGTCAGCACCCACAAGTCCAATGGCATGCGCAAGCTCGGGCTGAGGTCGACGGCCGACCTCGTCAGGTGGGCCATGGAACACGGGCTGCCGTAGGGCCCGCAGTCCCGAACAGGGCTCCGAATGCGATCTGGCAGACTTGACCCATGACCAAGACACGCAAGCAGATGGCCATTGCGGCGGGAGCGATTGTCGTCCTCCTGCTTGCGTTGGTGTCGTCCTACAACGGCTTCGTCACCAAGGAGACGAGGGTCGACCAGGCGTCGGCGGACCTCGAGGTCCAGCTGCAGCGCCGCTTCGACCTGATCCCCAATCTCGTGGCGTCCGTGGAGGGGGCCATGAGCCAGGAACGTGAGATCTTCTCGGATCTCGCCGAGGCTCGCGCGAACTACTCGGGTGCGGCATCCGGTGCGGACAAACTCGCTGCCGCAGAGGAAGTCGAGTCCGCGCTGTCCCGGTTGCTCGTGGTCGTCGAGAACTACCCCGACCTGACGAGTCTCCAGAACGTCCGCGACCTGCAGGTGCAGCTCGAGGGGACGGAGAATCGCGTCGCGCAGGCCCGCCGCGACTACAACGAGGTGACCACCGACTACAACCGCTCGGTGCGCCGCTTCCCCGGCTCGTTGACGGCTGGCATGTTCGGCTTCGAGCAGCGCGAGCTGTTCGAGGCGGCCGAGGGCAGCGACGAGGCACCAGTAGTCGAACTGAATCCCTAGTGCCGGCGATGGACGTCGGGAGGAAGCGGCTCGTCGGGCTGGCACTGCTGGTTCTGTGCGCCTCGTCGTGCACCGCATCCGACGCGCTCCCTGCGTTCGACGCGCCGGTCGTCGACGCGGCCGGAGCACTCTCGAATTCGGCGAAGACCGAACTCGGCGCCGAGCTCGAGGCGTTCCGCACCGAGACGGGGCCGCAGATCGCGGTGCTCACGGTCGAATCGACGGGTGGCGCATCGATCGAGGACTATGCAATCGACGTGGCGCGTGCATGGGGAGTGGGCGACCGGGAGAGGGACGACGGCGTCCTGCTCCTGCTCGTGACCGGCGACCGCGAGCTGCGCATCGAGGTGGGGAGCGGGGTCGAGGGCGACCTCACCGACCTCGAGTCGGGACGCATCATCGACCTCGCGATGGTGCCGCTGCTGCAGGCGGGCGACACCGACGGCGCCGTTCGTGCGGGCGTCGCGGCGCTGATGCTCGAGTTGTCGGGCGGCACCTACGAACCGCCGTCGATGGCCGTGGGCTCCGCGACCGGGGCGTCGACAGGAGGGCTCGTCTTTGCCATCCTCGTTGCAGCCTTCATCGTGATGGCATTCATCGTCGTGTCGACACTGGGCCGCCGCCGGGGGTGGGTCGTGTCCTCGGGTTCGTCGTCTGGATCGTCGGTTGGGTCGCGCACGTCCGGTGGGTTTTCGGGCGGTGGTGGCGGCGGCTTCTCTGGCGGAGGAGCGTCGGGGAAGTGGTGATGATGCGACGTCCCCGCACCGCGACGACGTGGTGGGCGGGCCAGCGGTCGGCGGTCGCCGCGGCGGTTGCTGAGGCGGAGGCGGCGACGGGACACCAGATCGTGGTCGTCGTCCGGCGCCTCGGCCAATCACCTGCCGCCTCTGCCGACCGGATCGCGCGGCGCTACCGGGGTGCGACCGTGGTCGTGTGCGTGGATCCCGTTGGCCGCACGTTCGAGATCCGCTGGCACGGCCAGTGGGCCGCACCAGCGGGGGTCGTGGACGAGCTGAGCCGCATGCTCGCGGACGGCCGGTTGGCCGACGCTGTCGCCCTGGTGGGACGCGTCATTCCGCGCGGGGACGGACGGGGACGCGATCTGCCTGACATCGTGGACGAGGAGTCCTAGGCAGCCCACGACCGGCAATCGCTGGACACGGTTCAGAGACCCGCCGAGCGGGGTCGTTTCATGGTGCTCGATTTCCGACCCAATGTCTGCGACGCGGGGTCGTCCGGATCGGACCGGGTCGGCGTGTCCCGTCGAGGAGGTGGACATGAGGTCCGTGTCGTCCAGAGTTGGTCGCGGAATTGCGGTCGCCGGTGCGGTGCTCGCAATGGCCGTAGCCCCGAGTGCGATGGCGAGCGCAGACACGACGCCCCCAGCCCCACCGCCGCCACCCGCGACAGGTGGGATGCCGGCTCCGCCGCCAGGGACTCCGGCACCTGGCGGGTCACCAACGCCGCCTCCGGGTGGGACGATTCCTCCTGGTGCGACGATGCCGCCTCCGGGTGGGACGATTCCTCCAGGTGCGACGATGCCCCCGGGTGGGACGATTCCTCCAGGTGCGACGATGCCCCCGGGTGCGAAGCCGGGCGTTCCCGGTGTACCTGGACAGCC
>JAGWXX010000119.1 GCA_018969685.1 Acidobacteriota bacterium
TCGTCGCCGCGTGCTCTTCGAGCCCCACTGTCGCCCCGCGGGACTGCACCCCGGGCGCCACGAGCGCCTGCGTGTGCCCCGGGGCGAACGGGGCACAGACCTGCAGCGCGGAAGGGCGCCTCGGGGCGTGTGTGTGCCCTGACGCCGGCGCCCAGGTCGACGTGGTCACCTCAAGCTCCGACGCCGCGCTCGACGCGCCCGCGCCGTCCGACCGCCCCGAAGCATCGGACGTTGCCGATGCACCGCCTGCGGATAATGGGCTGAACCCGAGGTGCACGCCCTCCACGCTGGCAACGTGCGCCTCTCCCGGGTTTGGCGAGGGGTGCTGGGACCTTCAGACGAGCAACGGCCGCATCCCTGCGACGCACTGCGGCGCCTGCGGCAACGCATGCCCGGAGGCGGCGCCGGAATGCGTCGGAGGCCGGTGCACCGTGCGCACCTCGCCCGCCGACGCGGGGCGCTGATCTACTCCTCGAAGCCGACCACGTAGAGGTTCGTGGTCGTGGTCGGGTTGCCCGCGTCGGTGTTCGACAGGGTGATGGAGTAGTCGATGGTGCGGGCGCTGTCGCACTCGCAGTCGAACACGGCCTGGTTGGTCGCGGTGGACGGCCCGTAGACGCGGTGAATGAAGGCAGCGCCGGTGCCCAGGTCGCCGTTCATGCCGTAGTTGACCTGCACGGTGTCGTCGATGTGGTTGCCCGCCGCCGTGACCTCGGACAGCAGCCGCGCGATGCGAGCGTGCGCCGGGAGCAGCTCGCGCCCTGCGACGCCGCCGCGCGCCAGGATCACGTCGGTTGCGCCGACGGCCGACGAGGTGTTGAGTGCGCGCAGCTCGGTGGTGAGCGCCGAGAACCGGTAGAGGTAGCGGCCGCGGCTCATCTGCATGGCGAGCGGGACGCCTGCCGACGAGGTGTGGAAGCAGAAGAGGTAGCGGTGCGTGCCCGTGGCTCCCGTCTTCCAGATGAGGGCGGCGTCGGGGGCGGTGGTGCTCACCTCGAAGGTCAGCACGCCGCCCGACACCGTCGCGTAGACGTAGTAGTTGGTGTCGTTGGCCAGCGTCATGCTCCCGAAGTGCGCCGCGCTGGTGAGCTGGGTCTCGGTCGCGACGCTGAACGCCTTCCAGGTCGTGCTGTCGAGCAGCGACACCGCCTCGATGGCCGGGACGTAGACCGCGAAGTTGCCGTTGTTCGTGCCGCCGGTCGCGACGCGCGCCTTGTGCGCCCACACGAGCAGGCCGTCGGTCGCTGCGCGGAGGTACGCCGCGCGGTCGAGAGCCTTCTTGGGCGCAGCGTTGAGGTTCGTGGCCGACGCGGCGTCGCCGTCTGCGAGGACCGTGGTGGAGTCGGTGAACTCCGCGGTGGGAGAGTAGCTGCTGGACATGCTGTGCTCCGTGAGGGGTCAGGTCAGACGAACGCGCTGCGTCCGATGAAGGGGAACCAGGGGCCGTCGGGGTCGTCTTCGTAGCCGCGCGCGCCCACCACGAACTCCCCGACGATGAGCTCGAAGGTGATGTGAATCGCCGTGCTCTCGATGGCCGAGGCCGCGGGGCCGTAGCCCACGTCGAACCCGCCCACGAGCAGCCCGGGGACGCCGATCACGGCGCCGTCGGCGATGACGAGGGAGGGCACACGGTCGCGGGCGTTCTTCCACTTCGCCAGCACGCGCCGCACCTCGGCGAGCTCGTCGACGGTGGCCGTGGTGCCCACGGTGGACCCGTCTCCGACGTCGAAGCCGCCCACGCGCAGGATCTCCCACCCGCT
>JAGWXX010000120.1 GCA_018969685.1 Acidobacteriota bacterium
CACGAGTTCCTGGTGCGCTGTGCGGTCGCGGGCGACGAAGTGCACATCGTCAGCCACAAGACCGAGCACGGCCACTTCGACGCGTCGCGCCGGTCGCTGCGCGACGCGGCCACCTCGTGGCTGCTCGCGAACGGCGTCGTGGGCGACGAGCCGTGGCAGGTCGCACCGGCGCACGTGCACTACGAGCCGACGCAGGATGCGAAGGTGGCACGGATCGCGTCCCTCGGCGTCTCCTGCTTCGTGGACGACCTGCCCGAGGTGCTCCGGCACCCGTCGTTCCCGTCGGCGGTCCGCGGCCTGAAGTTCGGGGCCGAGGGGGACTGCAACGGGTTGGAGGTCGTCGGCTCGTGGCGCGAGGCCGCCGACGCCGTCCACGGCCCGGTCGAGCCGGCCGACGTGGGGCGGATGCTCGGGTGTCTTGGCGCGGCGGCGGCCGCGGGACCGGCCCATCCGATCGGCGGCGGAGCCAACAGCAGGGTGTTCGTGCTCGATGCGCCATCGGGGAGGATCGTCGCGAAGCGGTACCCCGACCGGCACCGCGACCGCCGCAACCGCTGCCGCACGGAGGCGCTCGCTGCGCAGTGGATGCACGGCCACGGACTCCCCGTGGCCCGGCCGTTGTGGTGGGACGACCGCGTCGGCCTCGCGACGTTCGAGTGCGTCGACGGCGCGCCGTCCCCGTCCCCCGATGCCGCGTTGGTCGACGCGATGCTCGCGATGACGGACCGCCTCGCGTCCCTCGGCGGCGCGGCACCGCCGGAGTTCGGCAGCGCATCCGAGGCGTGCCTCAGCCTCAACGACCTCGTGGGCCAGGTGCAGTCGCGCATCGACGCGGCGGCCCGCTCGTCGTGGACGCCACTGGCGGAACTGGCGACCGGCCGTCTGCAGCAGGAGCTCGACGGCGAAGCAGCCGCCGCGTCCGCTGCGTGGCCCGCGCACCCGCACGAGCCGCTGCCGCGCGCCGAGCGCGTGCTGAGCCCCTCCGACTTCGGGTCGCACAATGCGATCCGCACGCCGCGTGGCGACGTGTTCCTCGACTTCGAATACTTCGGCTGGGACGATCCGGCGAAGCTCGTGGGGGACGTGCTGCTCCACCCGGGCATGGCGCTCGACCGTGACCTGCGGCAGCGGTGGTGGCACGGTGCTGGCTCTGTGTACGGAACCCGCACGATGGAGCGGGCCCGCATTGCACTGCCATTGCTGGCGCTGCGGTGGCACCTCATCGTCTTGCGGCCTTTCCTCGGCGAGGGCCCGTTTGACGGATCGACGTGGGTCGAGCGGTGCGCGCGAGCAAAGCTCCTGCGCAGCACTGCGGTAGAATCCTTCCCATGACGCAGCTCGACGAACGGTCGAAGTACCTGCGTCGCCTGGTGGTGTCGGCGCTCGACGGGGGGCGCCGCGGCCACCTCGGTTCGTCGCTCTCGATGGTCGAGGTGCTCCGCGTGCTGTTCGACGACGTCATGCAGTACCGGCCTGCCGAGCCGGAGTGGGAGGGCCGCGACCGGTTCATCCTGAGCAAGGGCCACGGGTGCCTCACGCTCTACGCGCTGCTCGCCGACAAGGGGTACTTCTCCACCGAGGAGCTGAAGTCGTTCTGCCACCGCGACAGCCGGCTGGGCGGGCACCCGGAGCGCGGGAAGGTGCCCGGCGTCGAGGCCACGACGGGCGCGCTCGGTCACGGGTTCCCGCTCGCGGTGGGCGTCGCCACCGCGCTGCGCATCAAGGGCTCGTCCTCGCGGG
>JAGWXX010000063.1 GCA_018969685.1 Acidobacteriota bacterium
CCACCAGACCTCGCCGACCGTGGCGACCTGCCGCTCGTCGAGGCGACGGAGGTCATCGGGATGCACGAGGACCCCGCGTCGTCCGTGCGGACCAAGAAGGATTCGACGCTCGTTCGCTCCGCGGAGCTCGTGCGCGACGGCCGCGCGAGCGCGATGATCTCGGCCGGCAACACCGGCGCGACGATGGCGTCCGCGCTGCTGCGCATGGGACGCGTGGAGGGCGCGAAGCGCCCCGCGATCGCGACGCCGATTCCCGTTCCGAACTCCACCCCGACCGTGCTGCTCGACGCGGGCGCGAATGCGGAGGTGGAGGCGGCATGGCTCGTGCAGTTCGCCGTCATGGGATCCGTGTACGCGCGCGCCCGGTTCGGCCTCGAGCGCCCGCGCGTCGGGCTGCTGTCCATCGGCGAGGAGCCGGGCAAGGGCGACTCGCTGCGCAAGGAGGCGTACGAGCTCATGTCGTCCGCCAGGGGCATCGAGTTCGTCGGCAACGTCGAGGGGCGCGACATCATGACGGACGGCGTCGACGTGGTGGTCACCGACGGCTTCACGGGCAACGTCGCGCTGAAGACCCTCGAGGGGACGATGAAGGGCGTCGTGAAGGCGCTGTTCGCGGCGATCTCGGCCCCCGAGTACAAGGAGCACGCCGACGCGCTGATGCCCGCGCTGCTCGGCCTCTACTCGCAGTTCGACCCGGACTCGACCGGCGGCGCGATCCTGCTCGGCGTCGACGGCGTGTGCATCATCTCCCACGGCTCGTCCAGCGCGCGCGCGATGCTGAACGGCATCAAGGTCGCGCGCGAAATGGTGGAGTGCGACATGGTCGGGCGGATCGCCGAGGCGCTCGCCGCCCAATGATGGCTGGGGCGCTCGCTGCGCGCCTCGGGCACCGCTTCGCCCGTCCGGAGCTGCTCGAAGCGGCGCTCCGCCACAGTTCGTGGACCGCGGAGCACGGCGGCGAGTCCAACGAGCGCCTCGAATTCCTCGGCGACGCCGTGCTCGACTGGGTGGTCGCCGACATGGTGTACGCGCGCCACGAGGGCGTCGACGAGGGACGGCTGACCGATCTGCGCAAGAGCGTCGTGAACGCCCAGTCGCTCGCAACGCTCGCCTCGGCGCTGGGGCTCGGCGAGCACCTGCTGCTCGGGAGGGGGGAGGACGCGGAGGGCGGCCGCCGGAAGGTGTCGATCCTCTCCGACGCGTTCGAGGCCGTGCTCGGCGCGCTCTACCTCGACGCCGGGCCGGCCGAGACGCGCCGCATCGTCGGCGACCTCCTGGAGGGGCCGGTGGCCGCGGCGATGGAGTCGCTCGACCGCCTCGATCCGAAGACGCGGCTGCAGGAGCTCGCCGCCCGCAGCGGCCACGGTGCGGTCGTCTACGCCGTGACGGGCGAGGGTCCCGACCACGCGAAGGTGTTCACCGCGACGGTGTCGGTGGGTGCCGCCGTGCGGGGCACGGGCACGGGGCCGACGAAGAAGGCCGCGGAGCAGGCGGCGGCCGACGTCGCCTGCGATGCGCTGCGCGCCGACGACGGCAGGTAGCCGCGGTGCCGGAGCTCCCGGAGGTCGAGACCGTCCGCCGCGGCATCGAGGCGCGCGCGGCGGGCCGCAGGATCGTGCGCGTGGAGGCGCCGGGCCGCCGCACGGTGCGACGGTTCGGGCGCG
The DNA here is from genome assembly GCA_018969685.1 of Acidobacteriota bacterium. GTDB lineage: Bacteria > Actinomycetota > Acidimicrobiia > Acidimicrobiales > Ilumatobacteraceae > UBA3006. The sequence continues at coordinate 1,665 of JAGWXX010000063.1, forward strand.
AGTCGCTCGTCGACGGGTTGACGGGCGCGACGATCGTCGGCGTGCGCCGCCACGGCAAGTACCTCGTGTGCCCGCTGGACACGGGCTTCGCCGTGATGATCCACCTCCGCATGAGCGGCCGCGTGCTGGTGTCGGCGGCGCACGAGCCGCGACCGCCCCACACGCACGTCGTGATGGTGCTCGAGCCGCGCGGGGTCGGCGACGAGGAACTGCGTTTCGTCGATCCGCGCACGTTCGGCGAGGTGGTGGTCTTCGACCCCGACCGCGCCGACGAGCAGGTCCCGGAACTCGGCCGGCTCGGGCCCGACGCGCTGGACCCGGACCTCGATGGCGGCGCCCTGCGTCGACGGCTCGCCGGGCGGCGCACGGCGATCAAGGCGGCGCTGCTCGACCAGCGCACGGTCGCCGGCATCGGCAACATCTACGCCGACGAGATCCTCCACCGTGCCCGCATCGGACCCCGGCGCGAGGCGGGCCGCCTGTCGCCGGCGACCGTCGGGCGCCTCCACCACGAGATGCGCGCCGTGTTGGAGCTCGCCGTGGAGCGCGGCGGCAGCACGCTCGACGACACCCAGTACGTCGACGTCGAGGGCGCCACGGGCTCGTTCCAGGACGAGCACCTCGTCTACGGCCGTGCCGGCGAGGTCTGCCGTTCGTGCGGCCGCACGAGGATCTCGCGGACGGTTGTCGCGGGGCGCACGACGTGCTGGTGCCGCCGTTGCCAGCGCTGACGCGCGTTTCGCCAGCCCCGTCCGGCGACCCCGTCAACTACTGTCCCGAGACGACGTGTTCCTCAAGGCGCTGACGATCAAGGGCTTCAAGTCCTTTGCCGACCCCACCAGGCTCGAGCTGGAGCCGGGTGTGACCGTCGTGGTCGGCCCGAACGGCTCCGGGAAGTCGAACGTGGTGGACGCCATCGCCTGGGTGCTCGGCGCACAGGCCCCGTCCGCGGTGCGCAGCCAGAAGATGGACGACGTCATCTTCGCCGGCACGAAGACGAGGCCGGCCCTCGGCCGGGCCGAGGTGGCCCTCACGATCGACAACGAGGACGGCAAGCTCCCGATCGAATTCTCCGAGGTGACGGTCAGCCGGACCCTCTTCCGCAACGGCGAGAGCGAGTACGCGATCAACGGCGTGGAGAGCCGCCTGCTCGACGTGCAGGAGCTGCTGTCGGACGCGGGGGTCGGCCGCCAGCAGCACGTGATCCTGAGCCAGGGGCAGATCGACAAGGTGCTGACCGACCGGCCCGAGGACCGCAGGGCGATCATCGAGGAGGCCGCGGGCGTGCTCAAGCACCGGCGGCGCAAGGAGAAGGCCGAACGACGGCTCGAGGCGACGGAGGGGAGCCTCGTGCGCGCCCAGGACCTGTTGCGCGAGGTGCGCCGCAACCTGAAGCCGCTCGAGCGGCAGGCCGATTCCGCGCGGCGCCACGGCGCACTCGTCGACGAGCTGCGCGCACTGCAGGTGCACCTTGCGGGCCGTGAGCTCGCCGCGCACTCGGCCAGGCGCAAGGTGCTCGCCACCGAGCGGCACTCGGGCGAGGAGGCGGAGCGTGCCCTGCGGGCCGCGCTCGCCGCGCTCGACACGACGGTGCTCGCGGCCGAGTCGCAGATGTCGGCTCGTGGCGACAGCAGCCTCAACGACGAGATCGTGCGCATCGAGCAATTGCGCGGCCGGGCGCGCGCGCTCGTCGCCGTCATCGCCGAGCGGCGGAGGTCGGCGGAGCGCGACCGCGGCCAGGCGATGGGCCTCGACGTCGTCGCCACGCTCGAGGCCGACGCGGCGGGCCTGCACGGGGAGCTGGAGCGGGTCGACGAGCAGCTCGCGGCGCTCGGCGGCGCGGATGGCACCCTGACGAGCGTCGGCGCGACGCTCGAGGAGTCGCAGCGCGCGACGGAGCGAATCGGCGAGCTGAACGGACGCGTCCGCGCGCTCAACGAGGAGATCGACGCGCTTCGCGCGGCCGTCGCGGCCGACGCGCTCGCAGAAGGAGATTTCACCGGCAGGTTGGTTGATGCCGACGCCGCGCGACTTGCCGCCGAGTCCGCGCTCGACTCGGCCATTGCCCTGCACGCCACCGCGCAGGCGGACGCGACCACCTCGTCGGCGCGAGCCGACGCACTGCAGCTCGCGCTCGACGCGAACGCGACCGGGGCCGCCGCGCTCGGCGGCCTCGAGGGATCGCTCGGGGTGCTGGGCGACCTCATCGACATCGACGCAGATCGGCGCGTCGCCGTGCAGGTGGCCCTCGGCGACTCGCTCTCCGCCGTGGTCGCAGGAAACGTCGACGCCGCGCGCAGGGCGCTGCAGGAACTCCGCCACAGCGGCCGGGTCGGCGCGGTGCTCGCGCTGAACGCGATCGCCACCGTGCCCGTCGCACCGGTCGTGCACGGCGGGACGAGCCTGCGGGCGCACGTCCGGGCCGCGTCGGGACCGGTCGAGGCACAGGTGAACCGCCTCCTCGACGTGCTGCTGTCGCGCACGGTGTACGTCCCGTCGTGGGGCGACGCGCTGGAGGCGGCGCTCGCGCACCCGGAGGCCGTGGTCATCACGGGCGACGGCGACCGGTTCGCCTCTTCGGGCATGCGCGTTGGCGCCAGTGGCGTCACGGCGGCGGCCCTCGAGGAGGCCCGCCGCCGCGCCGAGCGCGCGGCTGAGGCGCTCACCCGCGCCGATGCGTCGCTCGCCTCCGCGCGATCGACGGTGGTCCGATCCCGCGACGCCCACCAGTCGGCGCTGCAGGCCGTCGACCGCCACCGCAGGACGTCGACCGCGAACGCGTCGCGCCTCGCATCGTCGTACGACGACCTTCGCTCGGTGCAGGCCGAGCTGCAGGGCCTGCTCTCCGTGCTGCGCAACGACCTCGAGGTCAAGTCGGCGGGGCTGCAGGAGCGCCGCACGTTCCTCTCCGCGCGGCTCGGCGAGCTGCAGCAGCGCCTCGCCGCCGACGCGGAGGCGCGCGACGCGGCGGCCGAGCGCCGGACCAGGATGGAAGCGTCGGCGTCGGCCCTCGAGCGCCTCGCGGAGGTCGTCGAGTCGCACCTGAAGGTGCTCGACGCGCGCCAAGCCGCCCTCAACGAGGTGCGCCAGCGCCAGAGCGACGAGGTGCGGGCGATCGGCGCGCGCCTCGACGAGGCCCGTCTCGACCGCACGGAGAAGGAGCGCCAGCTCGAGGCGCAGCGGGCGCGCAACTCGCGCGTCGAGTTCGACGAGGCCGAGGTGCGCATGCGGATGGAGTCGACGGTGGCTGCGCTCCGTCGCGACCACTCGATCGAGCCGGAGGCGGCGATGGCGGCGCCGCTGCCGCAGCTCGCGGGCGGCATGGCGCCGGCTGCACGGGTGCGGGAGCTCGAGCGCGAGCTACGCATCATGGGACCGATCAATCCCCTCGCACTGCAGGAGTACGAGGAGCTCCAGCAGCGGCACGGCTTCCTCGAGGCCGAGCTCGAGGACGTGCGCGAGTCGCGCAAGGAGCTCGCCAAGGTGATCCGGCAGGTCGACGCCGAGATCCAGTCGACGTTCGCCTCCGCGTTCGCCGACGTGAGCGAGAACTTCCTCCAGATCTTCTCGAGCCTCTTTCCGGGCGGGGAGGGACGGCTCGTGCTCACCGAGCCGGGCAACCTGCTGGACACGGGCATCGACATCGAGGCCAAGCCGGGCGGCAAGAACGTGAAGAAGCTGTCGCTGCTGTCGGGCGGCGAGCGATCGATGACCGCCATCGCGTTCCTCTTCGCGGTGTTCCGCAGCCGGCCGTCGCCGTTCTACGTGATGGACGAGGTCGAGGCCGCGCTGGACGACGTGAACCTGCACCGCTTCCTGCGGCTGATCGCGGAATTCCGCCGCGACGCGCAGCTGCTGGTCGTCTCGCACCAGAAGCGCACGATGGAGGCCGGCGACTGCCTCCTCGGCGTGTCGATGCAGCCCGGCGGCTCGTCGAAGGTGGTCGTCGAGCGCGCGTCCGCACGCCCGGTCTGACCGTGGCGCTGCGCGACCGTCTCGGCAGGGCGCGGGCCGCGGTGTCCGGTGCGGTCGCGGGGGCGCTGGGCCGCGGCATCGACGACGCGGCGTGGGAGGCAGTGGAGGAGGCGTTGCTGCGCGCCGACCTCGGCGTGGCCACGACGGGCCGCGTGCTCGGGGCGCTGCGACGGAAGGTCGAGGCGCGCGAGGTCGACGGTTCGGCCGGGCTCGTCGCCGCGCTGCGAGAGGAGATGGCCGGCCACCTCGCTGGCGCCGAGCGGGCCATGCGGATGGGCGCAGTGGCGCCGTCGATCTGGCTGGTGGTCGGGGTCAATGGCGCGGGCAAGACGACGACGATCGGAAAGCTGGCCGCGCAACAGGTGGCGGCGGGCCGGTCCGTGGTGCTCGCCGCAGGCGACACGTTTCGCGCGGCGGCGGGCGAGCAGCTCGCCGAATGGGCGCGCCGCACGGGCGCCGACCTCGTGCGCGGCGCGGACGGCGGCGATCCGTCGGCGGTCGTCTTCGACGCGGTCCAGCGCGCGGCGGCGCGCGGCGCAGACCTGGTGATCGCCGACACGGCGGGCCGCCTGCAGAGCAACGCGAACCTGATGGAGGAGCTGCGCAAGGTGCGCCGCGTGGCGGGAAAGGGACCCGGCGAGGTTGCCGAGGTCCTGCTCGTCATCGACGCCACGACGGGCCAGAACGGTCTCGTGCAGGCGCGCGAGTTCGCCGAGGCCGCGGGGGTCACGGGCGTGGCGCTGACGAAGCTCGACGGCTCCGCGAAGGGCGGCATCGCGTTCGCCATCGAGAGCGAACTGGGCATCCCCATCAAGGTCGTGGGGACGGGCGAGCAGGTGGACGACCTGGTGGCGTTCGACCCCGCCGAGTTCGTCGCCGCGCTGTTCGACGAGTGACCCGCGGGTAGCCTCCGCGCACCATGTTCGAGTCGATCTCGGGGCGCCTCGGCACCGCACTCGCCCGCCTGAGGGGGCGCGGCCGCCTCAGCGAGGCGGACGTCGACGAGGTGCTGGGCGACATCCGCACGGCGCTGCTCGAGGCCGACGTCAGCACCGAGGTCGTGCGCGCGGTCGTCGCGCGGATCCGCAGCCGCGCCATCGGGGCCGCGCCGTCGCCCGCGCTCGACCCGGGCCAGCAGGTCGTCAAGATCGTGCGGGACGAGCTCGTGGCCCTGCTGGGCGGCGAGACGCTCGCCATCCGCTACGCGTCGAAGCCCCCGACGGTCGTCCTGATGGCGGGCCTCCAGGGATCGGGCAAGACGACGTCGTCGGCGAAGCTGGCCGCTTGGTTCCGTGCGCAGGGACGCAACCCGATGCTCGTGGGGGCCGACCTGCAGCGCCCCGCGGCGGTCGAGCAGCTGCAGGTGCTGGGTGAGTCGGTCGGCGTCCCCGTGTTCTCGCAGCCCGGCGACCCGGTCGAGACCGCGCGCGCCGGCGTGGAGCGCGCCCGGAGCCTCGGCCGCGACGTGGTGATCGTCGACACCGCGGGCCGCCTGGCGATCGACGAGGAGCTGATGCGCCAGGTGCGCGACATCTCGGCGGCGACCTCCCCGATGTACACCTTCCTCGTCGTCGACGCGATGACGGGCCAGGACGCGGTGCAGGTGGCTCGCGCGTTCGACGAGTCGCTCGCCATCTCGGGCGTCATCCTCACCAAGCTCGACGGCGACGCGCGCGGTGGCGCGGCGCTCTCGGTGAAGGAGGTCACCGGCAAGCCGATCGCCTTCGCGGCGACCGGCGAGAAGGTCGACGCCTTCGAGCAGTTCCACCCCGACCGCATGGCGGGCCGGATCCTCGGGATGGGCGACGTCCTCACGCTCATCGAGCAGGCGGAGCGCACCTTCGAGCGCGGCCAGGCGGAGGAGGCGGCGGCCCGTCTGATGGAGGGGCGCTTCACCCTCGACGACTTCCTCGAGCAGCTGCAGCAACTGAAGAAGATGGGCCCCCTGTCGGGGGTGCTCGGCATGCTGCCCAACGCGCCGAAGGAGGTGAAGGATGCCGCGGTGTCGGATGCGATGGTGGCATCCGCGGAGGCCATCATCAGGTCGATGACCCCGGCCGAGCGCGCCGCGCCCGAGATCATCGACGCCAGCCGGCGCCAGCGCATCGCGCGGGGCAGCGGCACCCAGGTGCAGGACGTCAACCGTCTCGTCAAGCAATTCACCGAGATGCGCAAGATGATGAAGCGCATGGGGGGCGGCAAGAAGGGTGCCCGGGGCCTCGATCAGGCGTTGGGCGGCTGGATGCCCGGGCGGTAGCCTGTCGCCCATGTCCGTGAAGCTCCGACTCGCCCGCGTGGGCAAGACCAAGCAGCCGCATTACCGCATCGTGGCGGCCGACACCCGGAGCGCGCGCGACGGCCGCTTCCTCGAGATCGTGGGCAACTACCACCCGCTGGTCGAGCCGTCCGGCCTCGTCGTCGACAACGCGAAGGCCGTGAAGTGGCTCCGGCAGGGCGCGCTGCCGAGCGAGCGCGTGAAGAAGCTGCTGCAGATCTGCGGCGCGTGGGCCGAGTTCGAGGCGTCGAAGGCGTCCTCGGCGGCGTCGAAGTAGCGCACGGTTCCGTGGCAGAGTCGCTGGCGCCCGTCGCCGAGTCGGTGCTGACGCACGTCGTGCGGTCGATCGTCGACGACCCGGATGCGGTGCGCGTCGAGAGCCTCGACGACGACGGCAAGATCGTGCTCGAGGTCCGCGTCGGCGAGGGCGACCTCGGCCGCGTCATCGGGCGCCGCGGCCGTACCGCGATGAGCATCCGCAACGTCGTGCGTGCGGCTGCGACACGCGACGGCGTGGACGTCGATGTCGACTTCGTCGACGACTGAACCCCCCGCAGGCACGCTGCACGTCGGCCGCGCCGGGCGGCCCCATGGTGTCCGTGGCGAGTTGATCGTCGACCTGTTCGAGCCGCGGGACGAGCGCACCCGGCCCGGCAGTCGCTGGTGGATCGCGGGCCAGTGGCGCACCGTGTCGTCGTGTGCGCCGCACTCGGGGCGCTTTCGCGCCGCGCTCGAGGGGGTCGCGGACCGCACCGCGGCCGAGTCCCTCGTCAACCGCGAGGTGTGGGCCGAACCGATCGACGATCCGTCGACGGTGTGGGTGCACGAGCTGATCGGCTCGACCGTCGTCGACCAGCACGGCACCGAACGCGGACGCGTGGTCGCCGTGGTGGACAACCCCGCGCACCCGATCATGGAGCTCGACGACGGGACACTGGTGCCGTGCCCGTTCATCGTCGCCACTGTCGACGGGCGCACCGAGGTGTCGGTGCCGGAGGGGTTGTTCGACGGTGCGGATTGACGTCTTCACCATCTTCCCGTCGCTGGTCGACGGGTTCTGCAGCGAGGCGCTGCTGGGGCGCGCGCGCAGGGAGGGACTCGTCGACCTGCGGTGCCACGACTTCCGGGAGCACACGACCGACGTCCACCACACGGTCGACGACTCGCCGTTCGGCGGTGGCGCGGGCATGGTGGTGCGGCCCGAGCCGGTGTTCGACTCGTTCGAGCGGTCCGGTGCGCCGAGGCCGCTGTTCCTGCTGTCGCCGGGCGGCGAGCGGTTCGACCAGCGCGCGGCGCAGCGTCTCGCCGGGCTGGGCGGGTTCAGCCTGTTGTGCGGCCGCTACGAGGGAGTGGACCACCGCATCCGCGAGCACCTCGTCGACGGAGAGCTGTCGGTGGGCGACGTCGTGCTGGCCGGTGGAGAGGTGGCGGCGTGCCTCGTCGTCGAGGCGGTCGTGCGGCTGCTCCCCGGCGCCATGGGGAACGCGGAGTCGCCGGTGGGGGAGAGCTTCGGGGCGTCGGGACTGCTGGAGGAGCCGCAGTACACGCGTCCGGCGGAGTTCCGGGGGTGGAGCGTGCCGGACGTGCTGCGCAGCGGAGACCACGCGCGCGTCGCGCGGTGGCGGCGGGCACAGGCGCTGCACCGCACGCTTGCGCGGCGCCCCGACCTCGTCGACGTGGCAGGGGGGCTGTCCGACGCGGACCGTCGGCTGTTGGAAGAGTTCCCCGCCGTCCCGTATCCTTTCCACTTCGCCCTCGGGCAGGAGGATCCCTCGCCATGAAGACCACCGATCTCGTCGACAACCAGCACAAGCGCACCGACCTGCCCCAGGTGCGCCCGGGCGACGAGGTGAAGGTGCACGTGCGCGTCGTCGAGGGCGGCAAGGAGCGCGTCCAGATCTTCCAGGGCAACGTGGTCGCGATCACCGGCTCGGGCATCGCCGAGAGCTACACGGTCCGCAAGCTCTCCTACGGCGTGGGCGTCGAGCGCACGTTCCCGTTCCACAGCCCGTCGGTCGCGAAGCTCGAGGTCGTGCGCCGCGGCGACGTGCGTCGCGCGAAGCTGAACTACCTGCGCGACCGCAAGGGCAAGTCGGCCCGCGTGCGCGAGAAGCGCGACGAGCAGCAGCAGTAGCGGCTTCCGCGCTGACGGGTCGACGCACACCTTGAACACCGACGACCTCGACAACTTCGAGGCCGAGCGCGAGCTGCAGCTCGCCCAGGAGTACCAGGACGTGGTGGGCATGTTCCGCTACGCCGTCGAGACCGACCGTCGCTTCTACCTCGCCAACTCGGTCGATGTCTCCGTGAAGCAGGACGGACCGCGTCCGCTCATCGAGGTCTCGCTCTCCGACGCTTGGGTGTGGGACATGTACCGCCGCACCCGCTTCGTCCCGAAGGTGAGGATCCTCAGCTTCAAGGACGTCAACGTCGAGGAGCTCCCGGCTCCGGTCATCTGACCGCCAGCGCGGCGCGCGGGCGCTTCGGCGAGGACCTCGCCGCGTCCTGGTACGAGCGGCGGGGCTGCACCGTCGTCGCGCGCAACTGGCGGGGCACTGGCGGCGAGCTCGACGTCGTCGCCACGTGCGGCGCGCTGCTCGTCGTGTGCGAGGTGAAGGCGCGCGCCAGCGGCTCGCACGGGTGGCCGGCCGAGGCCGTGGGTCGGCAGAAGCAGGTCCGGGTGCGCCGGACCGCCGCCGAGTTCCTCGCCGCGCTGCGCGGCACCGATCCCGCCCTGGCATCGCGGATCAGGGACGTCCGCTTCGACGTCGCCGCGGTGCTCGGGTCGTCGATCGAGGTGCTGGAGGACGCGTTCTAGACGGTCACTGCGCCTTGGTGCGGCGCTCCCAGCACGCGCGGTGCCAGTGGCGCCGCAGGTCGGG
>JAGWXX010000064.1 GCA_018969685.1 Acidobacteriota bacterium
TCGAGGATCGTCAGGTTCGCGAAGGTGGAGGACAGGTGCCGGTCCTTCTCGAGGCGCCACATCAGCGCCTCCGCATCGCTCATGCGGCCGTCGAATCGGGGTGCATCGTGGGCCATGGGCAACCGCCGCGCAGGCTACCGGTGCCGCGCAGGGCGGGGGTCAGGCGGGGATCGACGTGTGCTTGAACTCGTTGAGGTCCCGCCAGCCGATCATCTCGACGATCCGCGACACGGCGCTCCGCGCGGCGCCGGCGTCGCCGTCGGGCCCGTGCATGAGCCGCACGAACACGGCCGCATCGCCGACGACGAAGGTCGGCACGCCCCACACCGCGTGCGAGCGGGCGTATCCCTCGTGCTCGCGCGCGATCGTGGCGAGCGGTCCGCCGCCGTCGACGTCCGTCCACATCGCGCCGGGGTCGGCGCCGTGCCGCTCGGCGAAGGCGGAGAGGGCGGCGCGGTCGCGAAGGTTGCCCGCCTCGCGGTGCCGCCACTCGTAGACGTCGCGGTGGAAGCCGAGGAACGCAGCGGGCTGGCCGTCGCGCAGCGCAATGGACGCCTGCAGGGCGAGGAGGCCGGAGTCGTCGTTCGGCCGTTCCCAGAGCGGCGGTTCGCCCTCGGCGACGTGCGGTTGGCCGAGGCAGAAGGGGAGGAAGCCGACCTCCCAGTCCGCCCCCGCGGCGAGCGCCGTCGTGACGTGGTCGTGCACGATGCGGCCGAAGGGGCACCGGTAGTCGTAGGTGATCGCAAAGCGCAGCACCTCCCGTCGAACGCCCCGAGGCACCGCGGTATTCCCGCGCTAGGCGAGCACGAGGGAGCGCATCGCCACGAGGCCGACGGCGCCCATGGCCGAGCCGGCGACGATGCCGCCCACCACGTCGCTGGCATGGTGGATCCGCACCGCCACGCGGCTGGTCGCGATGACGGCCGCGAGCACGAAGCACGCGACCGACAGCGGCCACGGCAGCAGCGCCGTGAGCACGATCGCGGAGAAGAATGCCGACGAGGCGTGCCCGCTCGGAAAGCTCGACGTGCGGGGCTTGCGCAGCACGAAGCGGCCGTCGCCCCGCTCCGTGGGCCGCGATCGCCGGAACAGCCGCTTGAGTCCCTGGTTGAGCAGGAGGCTCTCGACGCCGACCATGGCCGACAGCCACAGGGCTTCGCGCAGCCGCGACGTACTGCCGATCGCGCGGATGAGTCCGATGAGGTGCCACGCGAGGCCGAAGTCGCCGAGGGCGGTGGCCGCGCTGAACACGAGCTTGGCGCCGCGGGCGTTGCGCAACGGCTCGAGCGCCCGGTCGACGCGGTCGTCGAAGGCCGCGACGTTCATCGAGGTCGCCCGGCGAGCGGGGCCTCGTCCGCCGCCCGTGCCGGGTCGCCCCCGAACTCGGGGCACCACGACCTGAAGGCGCAGAAGTTGCAGAGCGGCCCCTTCTTCGTCGCGAACACGCCCGTCTCGCACGACCGTGCGATCGCGTCGTGGACGCCGGTGGTGCGGCGCGCGACGTGGCGCAGCGACTGCTCCGACGGCGTGCGGTCGATCCGCACCTTGTCGCGAACGAAGTAGAGGCGCAGGGCCGACGGCATCTCGCCGCGCATCTCGCGCACGAGGTAGGCGTACACCTGCAGCTGCGCCATGGCCCTGTCCTCGTAGTTCGGGTTCGGCGCCCTGCCCGTCTTGTAGTCGGAGATGACGAGCCGGCCGTCGCCGTCGCGCTCCATGCGGTCGATGTACCCGCGGACGGTGACCCTGCCGATCGGCGCCTCGACCCAGGTCTCGAGCTCGGCGCCCGCCACGGTAGAGGGGTCCTCCATCTGGAAGTAGTTGTCGACGAGGCGGGCGCACTCGGACCAGAACGCGTCCTCGTCCGCGCCCGTCATGCCCAAGCCGACGTAGTTGGCGTCGCTCGCACACTCGGCCCGCGCCTCGGCGAGCGCCGCCGTCGCCCGCGCCTGCGTGCGCGCGGCGGGCTCGTCGCCGAACAGCAGCTCGAGTGCACGGTGCACGGCGTTGCCGCGGACGAGGTGCACCTGCGGGGGTTGCGGGAGCCCCTGCATGCTCGCGAACCGGAACTGGAGGGGGCAGTTCTCGAACGACGAGATGCGCGAGGGCGAGAGCGTCGTCGGGACGTCGAAGATCATGGCGACGCCGCCGGGGAGCCGGGCACCGCGCCGTGCACGTCGAGAATCAGGCCGGCGAACCGTGCCGGGTCCTCGAGCGGGCCGAAGTGGCCGCGGTCCGGCCACGACACCACGGTGGGCCGCACGGGTGACGCGGCGGCCATGGCCGCGGCGAGCGGCTCGACGAAGGAAGCGGGGGACATGGGCGCCACTGCGCCCGAAACTAGCCAGACGGGCGTGCGCAGATCGGCGAGCTGGTCCCAGGTCTCGTGCACGGATCCGGTCTCGTACGTCTGCGCCTCGTGCTCGGGGTCGCACGCGAGCACCACGCCGTCGCCGTCCTCCCGGAAGCCGTGCTCGACGTAGGCGCGCAGTGCACGGGGATCGAATGCGTTCATCGGCGGCTTCGCGGCGTAGTTGGCGAGGGCGTCGTCGAAGGAGGCGAACCGCCGCCGGCGCCGCCGGGCTCCGTCGGCGAGCGGGCTGGGACCGCGGTGGGCGCGCACGCTGGCGGGGAAGATGATGGGCTCGTACAGCACGAGGGCTCGGAAGAGCGACGGCTCCCGGAGCGCGGCCATGACGAGCGACGAGCCGCCGAGCGAGTGCCCCGCGCCGATGACGGGGCCTGCCTCGGCCGCAACCCGGGCGGCGGCCAGCGCGTCGTCGCCGAACGCCCCCCACCGTACGGGCCAGCCCGGCTTGACGGGGGAGCCGCCGAATCCCCGCAGGTCGAGGGCGAGGCAGTGGAGGGACATCCGCAGGGCGTCTGCGACGGGGTCGAAGCAGCGGCCGTGGAAGCCCGAGGCGTGGGCGAGCAGCACCCCCGGTCGGTGCGACCCCGGGTCGTGGTCGTGCAGCGCGAGCACCACGGAGTCGGTGGAGGGCACGTCGCGTCGAACCGGCACGTCCCCAGTGTGGCCGTCGACGGGGCCCGGAGCCGCCCCGCCGGGACGACGGGGGCTCCTCCGACGAGTTCCGGCTCGGATTGGCACGGCGAAAAACCGGTCGGTACCGTTCGCCAGGTGGGGACTGAACCGACCGACATTGCAAGCATCGTCCGGACCTTCGGGCCGGAGCTGGGGGCCAAGCCCGCGCTGATCCTGGGGGATCGGCAGCTGACCTGGGCCGAGCTGTACGCGCGTTCGTGCCAGGTCGCGCAGGCGCTGAAGGCGGCCGGCGTCGGCCCTCAGGACCGCGTCGCGTTCCTCGACAAGAACGGCATCGAGCACTTCGAGGTGTTCTACGGGTGCGCGCTGCTGAACGCCGTGAGCGTGGACGTGAACTGGCGCCTCGCCGCCCCCGAGGTGGAGTACGTCGTGAACGACTCCCGCGCCAAGGTGCTCGTCGTGGGGCCGGACTTCGTGCCGGTGCTGGATGCGATCGCCGGCAACCTGTCACACGTGACGACCATCGTCGTCATCGGCGGCCACGCCTCGCACCAGGACTACGCGTCCTGGGTGTCCTCGCACCCCGCGACGGATCCCGCGACGACGGCCAACGCCGGCGACGTCGCGTTCCAGCTCTACTCCAGCGGCACGACGGGGCGCCCGAAGGGCGTGATGCTCACGAACGACAACTTCTTCGCGCTGCTGCCGTTCGCCCGCCAGATCTGGGGCTTCGGACCGGAGACGGTGAACATGGCGGCGATGCCCCTCTTCCACATCGGAGGCGGCGGATGGGCGACCGCGGGCCAGGCGATGGGGGCGACCACGGTCATCGTCCGTGAGATCAACCCGGTCGAGATGGTGCAGATGATCGCCAAGCACCGCATCACCCACGCATTCCTTGTGCCGGTGCTGCTGCAGTTCACGCTGATGGTGCCGGACCTGGACAAGGCGGACTTCTCGAGCCTCGAGCTCATCGCCTATGGCGCCTCGCCGATCAGCGAGGAGGTCCTTGCCGGCTCGATCAAGGCGTTCAAGACGAATTTCATGCAGATCTACGGCCTCACCGAGACCACGGGCGCCACGACGATCCTGATGCCCGACGAGCACGACCTCGACGGTCCCCGCAAGAAGCTGCTCCGGTCGTGCGGCAAGGTCGTCCCCGGCATGCAGCTCCGCATCGTCGACTCCGACACGGGGAAGGACGTCCCGACCGGCGAGGTCGGCGAGGTCTGGATCAAGGGCCCGCAGATCATGAAGGGCTACTGGAACATGCCCGAGGAGACCAGCAAGGCGATCACCTCGGACGGCTGGTTCCGCTCGGGTGACGCGGCCTACCTCGACGAGGAGGGGTACGTCTTCATCTACGACCGCGTCAAGGACATGATTGTCTCCGGCGGCGAGAACGTCTATCCGGCCGAGGTCGAGAACGCGCTCATGGCGCACCCGGCCATCGCGGACGTGGCGGTCATCGGCGTTCCCGACGAGAAGTGGGGCGAGGTGCCCAAGGCGATCGTCGTGCGCAAGGCGGGCGTCGAGGTGACCGAGGAGGAGATCGTCGCCTTCGCGCGCGAGCGCCTCGCCGGGTTCAAGACGCCCAAGTCGGTGGCATGGGCCGACGCGCTGCCGAGGAACCCGAGCGGCAAGATCCTGAAGAAGGACCTCCGGGCTCCGTACTGGGAGGGCCGCACCCGCCAGGTCAACTAGCGTCGCGGCGTCCCGACGGAACCGCGAGGTCGCCCATGAAGCTGTCGATGATGATCAACTACGTGGGCGAGTTCCACGACACGGCGCGGCAGGTGGTCGAGCTCGAGAAGGTCGGCCTCGACGTCGTGTGGGTGGCGGAGGCGTACTCGTACGACTCGATCTCGCAGATCGGATACCTCGCGGGCGTGACGAGCAGGGTGCAGATCGGCACCGGAATCGTCAACGTCTACTCGCGCACGCCGGCGCTCATGGCGATGACGGCGGCGGGGTGCGACTACGTGAGCGGCGGCCGGTTCATCCTGGGCCTCGGCGCGTCGGGTGCGCAGGTGGTGGAGGGGTTCCACGGCGTACCCTACGAGCAGCCGATGGTGCGGATCCGCGAGTACATCGACGTGTGCCGCGAGGTCTGGCGGCGCGAGAAGCCACTGGAGTACTCGGGCCGCACCGTGCAGGTGCCGCTGCCGAAGGGCCAGGGGATCGGCCTCGGCAAGCCCCTCAAGCTGATCAACAAGCCCGTCCGTCCGCGCATCCCGATCTGGTGGGCGTCGCTGATGGGCAAGAGCGTCGAGGCGACGGCCGAGGTGGCGGACGGCTGGATGCCGATCTTCGTGTGGCCGGAGCGCATGGGTTCGGTGTGGGGCACGGCGCTCGCCGCTGGCCTCGCCAAGCGCGACCCGTCGCTCGCGCCGCTCGAGGTGTCGGCCGGCGGCATGCTGCTCATCGACGACTCGCTCGGTGCGGAGCAGCAGTCGCAGGTGCTCGACTTCGCCCGTCCCAGCACGGCGCTGTACGTCGGCGGCATGGGGGCGCGCGGCAAGAACTTCTACAACGACATCTGCCGCGCGTACGGATACGAGCGCGAGGCGACCGAGATCCAGGATCTCTACCTCGACGGCAGGAAGGACGAGGCTGCCGCGAAGGTTCCGGGCGAGTGGCTGCTGCACTCGCACCTGGTGGGCCCCCGCGGCTGGGTGAAGGAGCGCATCGCCGCCTACCGCGAGGCCGGCGTGACGATGCTGCAGGTGAACCCCGTGGGGCCCGATCCGGTGCGCCAGATCGAGGCGCTGCGGGAACTCGTCGACGGCTGACCGCGGTTCCGTGACCGTCGAGCTCGACGGCTGGTGCACCCCGGGCTGGGGACGGGTGCGGGACGTCCTCGCGGCGAACCTCGCCTCGGGCGAGGACCTCGGCGCCGCAGTTGCCGTGTTCCACCGCGGCGAACCCGTGGTCGACCTCGCCGGCGGGTGGGCCGACCGCGCACGGACGGTGCCCTATGCGCGCACGACGCTGCAGGTGGTCTTCAGCACGACCAAGGGCGTCGTCGCGACCGCGCTCGCCATGTGCGTGCAGCGCGGACTGGTCGGGTACGGCGACCGCGTGTCGTCGGTGTGGCCGGAGTTCGCGGCAGCCGGGAAGGAGCGCATCGAGGTGCGCGACGTGCTGTCGCACCGCGCCGGCCTGGAGGTGCCGGACGGCGCGATGACGCTCGCCGAGGCACTCGACTGGGAGGCCGCCACCGCGCGGCTCGCGGCCTCGGCGCCCCGGCGCGGACCGGACGGTGCGCACGGCTACCACGCGATCACCTTCGGATGGCTCGCGGGGGAGATCCTGCGTCGGGTCGACGGGCGGTCGATCGGCGACTTCGTCGCGGAGGAGATCGCCGGCCCGCTCGGCGAGGAGTTCTGGATCGGGTTGCCGGACCGTCTCGAGCCGCGCGTCGCTCCCCTGGTTGCTCCACGGCTCGGTGCGACCGATGGCGCAGCGCCGCTCGGCGACGTGCTCACGGTCAACGGCGCGCTCGCGGTGAAGGGCGGGTTCAACCGCCGCGATCTCCGTGCGGCGCAGATCCCCGGCGCAAACGGCACCGGCACGGCGCGGGCGGTGGCCGCCATGTACGCAGCCACGATCGGCGAGGTCGACGCGGGTGGACGCGGCGTGCGGCTGCTCGACGAACCGACGAGGCTCGCGGCGGTGCAGTCCGCCACTCCCGCGGGGGAACGGGATGCGGTGCTCGGTGCGCGGACCGTGTTCTCGCAGGGCGGCTACATGCTCGCCTGCGAGGCCGTCGCGTACCGGCGGCCGCAGGCGTTCGGCCACCCGGGCGCGGGCGGGTCGGTGGGCTTCGCGGATCCCGGATCGGGGCTCTCCCTCGCCTACTCCATGAACGCGATGGGCGCGGGGCTCATGGTCGACCCGCGCGCCGAGGCGCTGGTCGCCGCGGCCTACGCCTCGATCGACTAGCGCAGCGCGGCGGTGCCGCGGCCGATCGCCGTCTCTGCCTCGCGCACGAACCGTTCGACGAGTTCGCCGGCGGGCACGATCGCATCCACTCCGCCCACGCCCTGCCCCGCGGGGAAGAACTCCCGCGAGGCGTCGACCTCGGTGCCCTCCGGGAATCCGAGGTGGTTGACGCCGGCCTGCATCGACGCGACGACCTGCGCGGGGAAGGGCTGCAGGCGCGACGGGTCCCGCTCGTGCTCCTCGGTCCAGTCGTTGCGCAGCACCCGGCAGGTCTTGCCGGTGTACGCGCGGGTGACGACGGTTCCATCCTCGCGCGCCGCGACGAGCGCGTCCTTGTAGCCGTTCACTGCGCGCGCCTCGGGCGTGGCGATGAACCTCGTGCCGACCCAGACGCCGTCGGCGCCCATGGCCAGGGCGGCGGCGAGTCCGCGGCCGTCGTAGATGCCGCCGGCTGCGACGACGACGGCGCGGTCCCCGACGGCGTCGACCACCTGCGGCACGAGCGCCATGGTCGCGACGGTGCCGGTGTGGCCGCCGCCCTCCGTTCCCTGCGCGACGACGAAGTCGCAGCCGCTCTCGACGGCCGCGATGGCGTGGCGCACCTTGCCGCACATCGATCCGACGAGCACCTGGTGACGGTGCAGGTGGTCGATCACGTCGCGGGGCACGCCGAGTCCGGCGACGAAGATGCGCGCGCCGCCCGAGATGACGGCCTCCACGTCGCGCTCGAGCACGCTCGGCAGCGCGGTCAGCAGGTCGACGCCGAACGGCGCCGCGGTCAGCCGCCGGACGCCGGCCATCTCGTCGGCCAGCTCGCCCTCCCGCATCGTCGAGGCGCCGAGGGTGCCGATGCCGCCGGCCTCCGACACCGCGGCGACGAGGCGGTGGTAGGACACCCCGCCCATGCCCGCGAGCATCACGGGATGCCGGATGTCGAGCAGATCGGTCAGCCGCGTGCGCACGGCGTCACCGTAGCGAGCGGAACGCGCCCGGTCGGGCGAGGAAGCGGCGGTGCCATCGGCCGGGCGTGAGCACGATGGCGCGCGGCTCGTCCTCGAACATCCAACGGACGAAGTTGCGGCGCGTCCACGGCGTGAGGCCCGCGACGCGGATCGCTCCGCGTGCACCCCTGCGCGTCGCGAGGATCCTGCCCAGCACGACCGACATGCGGTGGTCGGCGAACAGGTCGCGCCGAACCGAGCGCCGGTACCGGCGCGCGACGTCGCGCGGCCCGTCCGCGCCCCGTGCGACGATCGCCTCGGCGGCGAGACGGCCGGTCAGGATCGCCTGTCCGATGCCCTCGCCGGTGAGCGTGTCGGTCGCGCACGCGGCGTCGCCGACGAACAGCACGCGTCCGTGCGCGAGCACGGCAGAGGTGATGCGCGCGGGAATCGGCCACGCGGTCGGGCGGTCGACCATCGTCGCGCCGGCGCCCAGTGCGGCCGCGACGTGCGGTCGCTCCAGCAGGTCGGCCCACAGCCGCTTCATCTCGCCGACCGGGGTGCCGCCGCCGCGCAGGATGCCGAACCCGACGTTGGCGCGCCCGTCTCCGAGCGGGAACGACCACGCGTAGCCGGGCAGGAGGTCGGGCTCGAACCACACCCACAGCCGGTCGCGCGCGCTGCCGTCGACGCCGGTGGCGTACTGGCGGAACGCGTGCCACTCGCCCAGGTAGGACGGCGCTCCCGCACCGAGGGCCTTGCGCACCGGCGACCACATGCCGTCGGCGGCGACGACGTGCCGAGCGGCGACCGTGCCGAGTCCCGCGAATGCGGCGCGCGCTGCTTCGTCGCCTTCGACGCCGCCGACGAACTCCTCGAACGCTGCGCCGAGATGCACGCGGACTCCCCGGCTGCGCGCGAGGCCGACGAGGGCTGCGTCGAGCTCCTGCCGCGGTGCGATGGCCGCGAACTGGCCGCCGTCCCCGGGGAGGTCGAGCCGGACCTCGCGCCCGGAGGGGGAGCGGAGCCACGCCTGGTCGCACACGGTCCAGCTCGGCACCGTCCGTGGATCGAAGCCGAGCTCCTCCAGCAGCCGCAGTGCACCGGTCGTGAGGCCGTCGCCGCAGCACTTGTCGCGGGGGAACTGCGCCTTGTCGGCGAGCACGACGTCGAGTCCTGCATCGGCGAGCACGATGGCGGCGGCGCACCCCGCGGGTCCCGCGCCGACGACGAGCACGTCGCACGCGCCGGGCAGGGGGGACGACACGGGGCAGAGACTAGATTCGCCCGTCATGGCGCGTCTCTGCGAGGGAAGAGTTGTCGTGGTCACCGGATCGGGGAGGGGCATCGGCCGCGAGCACGCGCTGAGCCTCGCCCGCCACGGCGCGCACGTCGTGGTCAACGACGTCGGCGCCGGGGTCGACGGGTCGGGCGGCGACCTCTCGCCGGCGCAGCAGGTGGTCCAGGAGATCGAGGCGATGGGGGGGCGCGCGGTCGCGAACTCCGACGACATCTCGACCTGGGCCGGCGCCGAGCGGCTGATCGCCACCGCAGTGGAGACGTTCGGCGACCTGCACGCGGTCGTGAACAACGCCGGCATCCTGCGCGACCGGATGATGGCGAACATGAGCGAGGAGGAGTGGGACGCGGTCATCAAGGTGCACCTCAAGGGCACCTTCGCCCCGTCGCGCTTCGCCGCGGCGTGGTGGCGCGACCGCAGCAAGGCGGGGCACGACGTCGACGGCAGGATCATCAACACCTCGTCGGTGTCGGGGATCTACGGCAACGTCGGCCAGTCCAACTACGGCGCGGCGAAGGCCGGCATCGCCGCCTTCACGGTCATCACGTCGCTCGAGCTGGCCCGCTACGGCGTGACCGTGAACGCCGTCGCCCCCGTCGCGCTCACCCGCATGACCGAGAACCTCGCGCCTGCGCCCCCGACGGACGAGGAGCGCGAGGCGCAGTCGCCGCGCTGGATCGCGCCGATCGTCACGTGGCTCGCGTCCGCCGAGTCGCGCCACGTCACGGGACGGGTCTTCGAGGCGAGCGGCAGGGTGCTCGCCGTCGCCGAGGGATGGCACCGCGGCCCGGTGCACGAGCCGGTCGACGACCCGACCCGCCTCGGCCCCGTCGTCGAGGAGCTCCTCGCGGGTGCCCGCCGCAACGCCGGCATGGACGGCCGCGACGGCTCCTGGCCGCAGCCACAGCAGTAGCCGGCTACCAGCGCAGCACCGCGGCGGCACCGCCGCACGGATCGAGCACGGCCGGTCCGGCGAACTCGACCGAGCCACCCGTCGTGAGCACGTCGCGGACGATCCCGTCGGTGCCGTCGCCCGCACGTTCGGGGAGCACCGCCAGCGCGACCTCGCCGTCCCGCGCGGCGGCGGCGACCTCCGCGAGCCCGCCGGCGTACCGCTTCGCGGAGCGTGCGGCGTCGATCCGCTCGGCGAGCGCCGCGTCGCGCGCGGAGAACCACCGGTCGACGTGCGGTCGGACGAGCTCCTCCACCGCGGAGACGGGCAGGGTGTCCCAGCTGCCGTGCACCGTGGCGGCCGGCCGCATCGCGGGTGTGGCCTCGCGCCAGAACGCCTCGTAGCGCGGGACGGCGACGAGGAACAGGGGCAGCGGGTCGGCCGTCGCCGCGTCGCGCACGCGTCGTGCGACCTCCGCGAAGAACCGCCGGTGCTCGTAGTCGCGCTGCTTCGACGGGCTCTGTCCGAACCCGCCGACGAGCCGGGTCTCGCCCCCCGCCGCCTCGTGCACCATCGGGAATCCGTCGCGCACCTCGGAGAGCCGGTGCCGGTTGCCCTCGAACAGCCTCGTCGGGCGCTCGGTCAGCACGAGCACCCGGTAGCGGCGCG
>JAGWXX010000121.1 GCA_018969685.1 Acidobacteriota bacterium
CTTTCCGGTGCTGGTGCTCGGACGGGTGGCGGCCGACGGTGCGGGGGTGCCGGATGCGGCCGCGGTGCCCGTGGCGATCGTCGCGTCGCTGCTGCTCGCCGCTGCGTCGTGGCGGTGGATCGAGCGGCCGCTGCAGGAGCACCATGCGGGACTGGGCCGTCGATTCGCGATCGTCGTGGCGTCGGTGGCGGGGTGCGCGCTCGTCGGCGGCGCTGCGCTGCGCGTGGCCGACACGGGGCTCGGCCTGCGCGAAGCGACGGTGTTCACGGAGGACCGCACGATGGTCGTGTCGGGGTGCGCGGATGCGCCGACCGACGGTGCGACGCTCGCGCGCTGCGCGACGGAGGTCGCGGCGGGCGGACCGACGCTCGTGCTCGTCGGGGACTCGCAGGCCGTGTCGGTACACGACGGCGTGGTTGCCGCTGCGCGCGAGCGCGGCATCGGGGTGGTGCCCATCGCCAACTCCGGGTGTCCGTTCCTTGCCGATCCCGCGATGGGCAACGAGTCGTGCCGCGCGCTGCTCGACGGCGCGCAGGATGCGATCGACGCGCGGAATCCCGACGTCGTGGTGATGGCGAACGCCGGCATGCGCTACCTGGGTGCCGACGACCGGATCCCCGAACCCGACGGGGGATTGCCGCGCTCTCCGGACGACCGCATGTCGTCGTACGTGCGCAGCCTGCTGGAGCGCGTGGAGTCGCTGCGCCGGCCGGGCCGGCTGGTGGTGGTCGTCGTCGAGGCGCCGCAAGTGGGGATCGACCAGCGCATCTCGCTGCTGCAGCGGACGGAGCGATGGGAGGACGGCGTGCTGTCCGAGCAGGGCGACCGCGCCGCGATGTGGTCGGCGGTCGCGTCGGCGCTCGCCGGCGAGCCCGACGTCGCGGTGGTCGACCTGGCGGGGTGGCTGTGCGAGGGAGACCGGTGCCCGGTGTTCGCGGGCGGCGAGCGGATCTACTACGACGCGACGCACCTCAGCCGGGCCGGGTCGCTGCGCACGGCGGATGCGTTCCGGGACGTGCTCGCGACGGTGCCCGTCCCGTAGCGGGCGGAGCGACTGGAGCCCAAGGCGGGAATCGAACCCGCGACCTACGCATTACGAGTGCGTTGCTCTACCCCTGAGCTACCTGGGCGGCGAAGTGCCGTCCGTCACTCTACCGACGGTCCCGGAGGTTGTTCGCGGCGCAGCTGCGCGGGGGCCATGATCCCGTCGACCAGCAGGTAGGTCTCGCCCGTCGCGTCGCACCGCCAGCGCCCGTTGGACTCCTCGACGAGCCGGTGCCCCGCGCGGCCCACCCATCCGATCTGCCGTGCGGGCGACCCCACGACGAGCGCGTGCGCGGGCACGTCGTGCACGACGACGGCGCCGGCGCCGACCATCGCCCACTCGCCGATCGTCACCGGCGCCACGCACACTGCGCGCGCACCGATCGACGCGCCGTCGCACACGGTGACGCCGACGGCGTGCCAGTCGTCGGCGGTCTTGCGCGTCTGGTCGGGGTTGACCGCGCGGGGGAAGAGGTCGTTGGTCAGCACGGCACCGGGTCCGATGAACACTCCGTCGCCGAGCACCGCGGGCTCGTAGACGAGCGCGAGGTTCTGCAGCTTGCAGTTGCGGCCCATGGCCACGCCCGGCCCGACGTAGGCGCCCCGGCCGATGCTGGTGCC
>JAGWXX010000065.1 GCA_018969685.1 Acidobacteriota bacterium
CGCGGCGCGGGACAGGGTGAGGTAGTCGAGGCCGACGTCGACGAGGAAGCCCAGACGGGCGTTGATCTCCTTCGTCACCCGTTCGGCGATGATGCGATCGCGGTCGCCGAGCTCCAGCCCGCGCAGGAACGCCGCCGACTCCCCGATCGGGAGGTCGCACACCTCGCTGATGCTCCGCCCTCCGACCGTCACCGCGAGCGAGGCGGGCTTGAGCCGCGCGCCCTTGCACTTGCGGCACGGCACCTCGCGCATGTAGCTCTCGAACTGCTCCCGAGTGCCGTCGCTCTCCGCCGTCTCGTGGCGCCGCTTGATCCACGGCACGACGCCCTCGTACGAGGTCGTGTACTGGCGCTCGCGTCCATATCGGTTGCGGTACTTCACGAGCACGGCCTCGCCCGCACCGTTCAGCACCAGCGCACGGTGCTTCTCCGCGAGCCTCGCCCACGGGCGGTCCATGTCCATGCCGTGCTCCTCGGCGAGCGACTGCAGCATCCGGACGAAGTACTGGGTGTGCGCGGAGCGCCATGGCGCGATTGCGCCGTCCGACAGGGAGAGCGACGGGTCGGGCACGACCAGGTCCGGATCGACCTCGAACCGCGTGCCGAGTCCGAGGCACGAGTCGCACGCACCGAAGGGCGAGTTGAAGGAGAAGTTGCGCGGCGCGAGCTCCTCGTAGCTCTCCCCGCACTTCGGGCACGCAAGGTGCTGGCTGAACGTGACGATGTCGCCCTGCGGCACGATCTCGATGGCCGCGGTTCCCTCTGCGAGGCGCAGCGCCGTCTCGAGGCTGTCGGTGAGCCGGCGGCGGATGCCGTCCTTGCGGACCAGCCGGTCGACGATGACCTCGATGGAGTGCTGCTCATACCGGGCGAGCTTGCGCCCCTGTGCGAGGAAGTCGGAGATCTCGACCGTCTCGCCGTCCACCTTCGCCCGCGTGAATCCCTGCGATGCGAGGTCGGTGAGGAGCGTGTCGTACTCGCCCTTGCGGCCGTGCACCACCGGTGCAAGCACCTGGAAGCGCGTGCCCTCGGGCAGCTCCTCGATCCGGTCCACGATCTGCTGTGGCGTCTGGCGCGACAACCGCGTCGAGTCGCGCCAGCAGTGCTGCTGGCCGATCCTCGCCCACAAGAGGCGCAGGTAGTCGTACACCTCCGTGATCGTCCCCACCGTCGATCGGGGGTTGCGGGACGCCGTCTTCTGGTCGATCGAGATGGCCGGCGACAGACCCTCGATGACGTCGACGTCGGGCTTGTCCATCTGGCCGAGGAACTGGCGCGCGTAGGCGCTCAGGGACTCGACGTAGCGACGCTGCCCCTCCGCGTAGATGGTGTCGAAGGCGAGGCTGCTCTTCCCCGAACCCGAGAGGCCGGTCAGCACCACCAACCGGTCGCGCGGGATCTCCACGCTCACGTTCTTCAGGTTGTGCTCGCGCGCACCCCTGACGACGATCCGGTTTCCCTTGATGCCCGGGGGCGTCGGCTTCGGCACGCGGAGAGGCTATTAGAGGGCGTCGCGGAGCTCGCGCCGGAGCTCCTTCACCTCGTCACGGAGTCGGGCGGCGTACTCGAACCGGAGCTCGGCAGCCGCCAGGTTCATCTCCTCCTCGAGGGTCTGGATGAGACGGACCAGCTCCTGCTGCGGCAGCGAGCGGAGGTCGGCCACCACGCGATCGTGCTCCTTCCGGCGCCGGTCGCCCCGGCCCGCCGACGCCCCCGCCTCGCTCGGCCGGAGGACGTCCAGGATGTCGCCGACCGCCTTGCGGATCGTCTGCGGGTTGATGCCGTGCTCGGCGTTGTAGGCGACCTGGCGGGCCCGACGGCGGTTCGTCTCGCCGATGGCGGCGTCCATCGCCTTCGTCCGCTTGTCGGCGTACATCACCACCTGGCCGTTGACGTTCCTCGCGGCGCGACCGATCATCTGGATGAGCGAGGTCTCGCTGCGGAGGAATCCCTCCTTGTCGGCGTCGAGGATCGCGACGAGCGACACCTCCGGCAGGTCCAGGCCCTCGCGGAGCAGGTTGATGCCGACGAGCACGTCGAACTCGCCGAGGCGCAGAGCCCGGAGGATCTCGATCCGCTGGATCGTGTCGATGTTCGAGTGCAGGTACCGCACCTTGAGGCCCTGCTCGAGGAGGTACTCGCTCAGGTCCTCGGCCATCTTCTTCGTGAGGGTCGTGATGAGCACGCGCTCGCCGGTCTCCACGCGGTCGTTGACGAGGGCGATGATGTCGTCGATCTGCCCCTTCGTCGGCTTCACGACCACCTCGGGGTCGACGAGGCCGGTCGGCCGGACGATCTGCTCGACCACGCGACCGCTCACCTTCAACTCGTAGTCGCCCGGGGTAGCGGACAGAAAGACGCACTGGTTGACCCGCGTGAGGGTCTCCTCGAAGCGCAGGGGACGGTTGTCCGCGGCGGACGGGAGCCGGAAACCGTGGTCCACGAGAGTGGCCTTCCGGCTCCGGTCGCCGGCGAACTGCCCGTGCAGCTGGGGCACGGTCACGTGGCTCTCGTCCATGACCATGAGGTAGTCGTCCGGGAAGTAGTCGAGGAGCGTGAACGGCGGCTCGCCCGGCTGGCGCCCGTCGATGTGCATCGAATAGTTCTCGATGCCGTTGCAGTAGCCGACCTCGGCGATCATCTCGAGGTCGTACTGCGTCCGCATCCGGAGGCGCTGGGCCTCGAGCAGCTTCC
This sequence comes from Acidobacteriota bacterium, assembly GCA_018969685.1. Lineage (GTDB taxonomy): Bacteria > Actinomycetota > Acidimicrobiia > Acidimicrobiales > Ilumatobacteraceae > UBA3006. Next base: position 2,694 of record JAGWXX010000065.1, read on the forward strand.
CCTCGCGCTCGAACCGCGCCAGCTGCTCCCGCAGCTCCCGCTCGATGCCCAGCACGGCACGGCGCATGCGCTCCTCGCCCGCCACGTAGTGGGTCGCGGGGAAGATCACGACCTCGGAGAGGTCGCCCTTGGCCTCCCCGGTCACGGGGTGCACGACGGAGATGCGCGTGACGGTGTCCCCGAACATCTCGATCCGGGTCACGTCCTCCTCGTAGGCCGGTTGCACCTCGATGGTGTCGCCCCGAACCCGGAAGTTCCCGCGCCCGAGGGCGACGTCGTTGCGGTCGTACTGAAGGTCGACCAGGCGGCGCAGGATGCTCCGCTGGTCGTAGTCGACGTCCACGTGCAGCTCGAGGAGGGTCCCCTTGTACTCCTCCGGGTTCCCCATGCCGTAGATGCAGCTGACCGACGCGACGACGATGACGTCGCGTCGCGTGAGGAGTGCGGCGGTCGCCGAGTGGCGGAGCCGGTCGATCTCGTCGTTGATCGAGGAGTCCTTCTCGATGAACGTGTCGCTCGACGGGATGTACGCCTCGGGCTGGTAGTAGTCGTAGTAGCTGACGAAGTACTCGACGCGGTTCTCGGGGAAGAAGTCCTTCATCTCCTGTGCGAGCTGCGCCGCGAGGCTCTTGTTCGGGGCGAGGATGAGGGTCGGGCGCTGCACCGCCTCGATCGTCCATGCGATGGTCGCGGACTTGCCGGATCCGGTGATGCCGAGCAGCGTCTGGAAGCGCTCGCCGGCCTCGATGCCCTCCGCCAGTTGGGAGATCGCACGGGGCTGGTCGCCCGCCGGCGAGAACGGGGACGCGACGCGGAACCGGCGCTCGGCGCTCACGCTGCGCCGTCCCGGCGCGCCAGGAGCCACTCCCACAGGTCGTCCACCTTGCCGACGAGCTCCTCGAGCGAACCCGCATTGTCCACGATCCAGTCGGCCGCGGACCTGCGCTGCTCACGGGTGGCCTGTCTCGCGATGCGGGCCTCGGCGTCGGCACGGCTCATGCCGCGTTCGTGCACGAGGCGATCGACCGCCTCCTCGACCGGGACGTCGACGACGACGAGGACGTCGAGATCGGATCGCGGGTGCTCGACGAGGAGCGGACTGTCGAGCACGACGACGCGGCCCGCACCCCGGTGTCCGTCGATGCGCCTCGCGAGTTCATCCGCGATGCGCGGCAGCATGATGGCGTTCAGCCTGCCCAGCGCCGCAGGGTCGGGGAAGACGATCGACGCGAGACGCGCGCGGTCGAGCACCCCGTCGCTGCCGACCGTGCCGGGAAACTCGCGTCCGATCGCAGCCACCGCCTCCGAACCCGCCTGCTGCAGCTCGCGGGCCACCGCATCCGCGTCGACGACCGCCGCTCCACGATCCGCAAGCATGCGCGCAACCGTGGACTTCCCCGAGCCGATCCCTCCGGTCAATCCGGCGAGGAGCACCGGGGCTCGTCGCTAGCCGGCGGTCGGTTCGCCGGCGGCTCCGGCCTCGCCCGCGGGCTGCTGGCCCGCCTGGTCGAAGTACTCCGACCAGGTCGCCTCGCGCGTCGAATCGTCGCCACCGACCCAGTTGCCGTGCTCGTCGACCTGGAACTGGCCGCGGTACTCCTCGGCGAGCTCGCCGCCCTCGGCGGCCTGGCGGATCGAGAGGCTGATGCGCCGGCGGGCAAGGTCGAGGTCGACGATCTTGACCCACAGCTCCTCGCCCGGCGTCACGACCTGCTCAGGTGCCTCGACGTGGTGGGCCGACATCTCCGAGATGTGCACGAGCCCCTCGATGCCGTCGCCGACCTGGACGAACGCGCCGAACGGCGCGAGCTTCGTGACGCGGCCGTACACCAGCTGCCCGACCTGGTGGCTCGTGGCGAACTCCTGCCACGGGTCCTGCTGGGTCGCCTTGAGCGAGAGGCTGATGCGCTCGCGCTCCATGTCCACCTCGAGCACCTTCACGGTGACCTCGTCGCCGACTGCGACCACGGCGGTCGGGTTGTCCACGTGCTTCCACGACAGTTCCGAGACGTGGATCAGGCCGTCCATGCCGCCCAGGTCGACGAACGCGCCGAAGGCCACGACGCTGGACACGCGGCCCTTGCGAACCTCGCCCACCTTGAGGCCGGTGAGGAACTCGTCGCGCGCCCCGCGCTGGTTCTGCTCGAGCAGGGTGCGGCGCGACAGCACCACGTTGTTGCGGTGCCGGTCGAGCTCGAGGATCTTCGCCGTGATCTTCTGGCCGATGTAGGGCGACAGGTCGCGCACGCGGCGGAGCTCGACCAGCGACGCGGGCAGGAAGCCGCGGAGCCCGATGTCGACGATGAGGCCGCCCTTGACGACCTCGATGACCGTTCCCTCGACGACGCCGTCGGCCTCCTTGATCCGCTCGATGTCGCCCCAGGCGCGCTCGTACTGCGCGCGCTTCTTCGACAGGAGAAGACGGCCCTCCTTGTCCTCCAGCGTGAGGACGAGCGTCTCGATCTTCTCGCCCAGCTTCACGATCTCGTTCGGGTCGACGTCGTTGCGGATCGACAGCTCGCGGGAGAGGATCACGCCCTCGGTCTTGTAGCCGATCTCGACGAGGACCTCGTCGTGCGTGATGCGCACGACCGTGCCGGTGACGAGCTTGCCTTCCTTGAGCTCGACCATCGTCCCGCTGATCGCGTCCGCGAAGGGCTGGGAGAGGTCGCGCTCCACGACCTGGCGGGGGGTGTAGTTGCCCTGGGCATCGAAGGTGCCCATGGGGGGCGAGGGCATGGTCTGGAGATCGGACACGGTGGGGTCTTTCAGCGGATGGGGTCGGTGGACGCCCCGGAGGGCGGTCCCGCCGGCGGCGGGCAGGGAGACGCTACCAGTGGGCTCAGAGCGGGCGACGTGCAACGAGCAGCAGCTCTGCGAGGTCGATCGACGGCTCCGCCCTGCCGTACGCCCCGGGCTCGACCCCGTGGATCGCGACCACCTCGAGGCCGACCCGTTCCGCCATGAGCCGCATCTCCCGGGGCGTGAAGCATCCGGTCGTCAGGTCCACCTCCATGGGTGCGCCCTGCGGGTCGTGGATGGTGGTGCGCTCAGACGTGGTCCCCGTGGCCGCGTCGAACTCGGCCGTGACGTGGTGGCGCACCGCGAAATAGGCGCTGAAGCCGCTCACTGCCGCCACTCCCCCGGGTCGCAACGATCGTGCGATCGTGCCCATCACCGCGAGGTCGTCGTCGATGACGTCCATGAGACCGAAGCCCCCCTGGCAGAGGCAGAGCGCCGCGTCGAAGCCCCCGGCGACGACCTCCGGGGGAAGTGCGGGACCCCGCGCATCGCCGCGGACGAAACGGGCACGGTCGAGCCCGGCTCGTTCGGCGGCGTCGGCGGCGACGCGCACGAAGGTCGCGCTCACGTCGAGGCCGACCACGCGGAATCCGCGCGACGCCAGGGCGAGCGAATGGCGCCCGGGTCCGCACCCGACGTCGAGGATCGCGCAGCCGGGCCCGAGTCCGAGCACGTCGACGAGGGCGTCGACCTCCTGTTCGGTCCCCTTGGTGAAGCTGTACCGGAGGTACGCCGGACCCATGTGGTCCGCGAGCGCCTCGAACCAGTGGCTCACCCCTTCGCGGCGGCCCACGACGCGCCCCACGCGAGGTGGACCTCGAGCGGCACCGCGAGGTCGGCGGCCGAGCCCATCACCTCCCGGACCATCGCCTCCACCGTCGACCGCTCGTCCACCGGGACCTCGAGGATCACCTCGTCGTGGACCTGCAGCACGATCCTCGCGGCGCGACGTTCGTCGTCGAGCCGCCGCTGGAGGCGGACCAGTGCGATCTTGAAGATGTCCGCGGCGAGACCCTGGATCGCCGCGTTCATGGCCTGCCGCTCGCCGATCTGGCGCAGTCGGTGGTTGGGGCTGTTGAGCTCGGGGATGATCCGGCGGCGCCCGAACAGCGTCTGCGTGTAGCCCCGGTTCCGCGCCTCGGCGACTGCCTCGTCCATGTAGGTGCGCACCCGGGGGAACGCGCCGAAATACGACTCGAGGATCGACGCCGCCTCGTCCACCGGAACGCCCAGCCGCTGGCCAAGGCCGTACGCCTCCATGCCGTATGCGAGTCCGTACGAGACCATCTTCGCCGTCGACCGCATCTCCGTGGTGACCTGCCCGGGCGCGACGCCGAAGACGCGCGCCGCCGTGGCCACGTGCACGTCCTCGCCCTTCGTGAACGCGTCGATCAGGCCCGGATCCCGGGCGAGGTGCGCGATGCACCGGAGCTCGATCTGGTTGTAGTCGGCCACGACGAAGCCGCACCCGGCCGCGGGCACGAACGCCTCGCGGAAGGTCCGCCCCTCCTCGGTGCGCACGGGGATGTTGTGCAGGTTCGGCGCGTCGCTGGACAATCGGCCCGTGCGCGCGACCATCTGGTTGAACGTGGCGTGGATCCGTCCGTCCGCCGCGATGCTGTCGAGCAGTCCCGTCCCGTACGTCGAACGGAGCTTCTCGAGTTCGCGGTACCGGAGCAGCGGGAGGATGAACTCCGGCCACTCGGGGGCCAGCCGCTCGAGCGTCGCTGCGTCCGTGGAAAAGCCCGTCTTCGTCTTCTTTCCGGGCGCGAGTCCACGGTCCTCGTAGAGCAGCTGCCGCAGCTGCGTCGGCGAGTTGAGGTTGACGGGCCGCCCCGCGACCCGGTGCAGTTCATCGACGAGCGAACCGACGGCGGCGTCCAGCCGGGCGGCGATGGACGCGAGCCGCGGCCTGTCCACGCCGATCCCGACGTGCTCCATGCGCGCGAGCACCGACACGAGCGGCAGCTCCACGTCGCGGTAGAGCCCCTCGACTCCCTGCTGCGCGAGCACCACGTGCTGGCGGGCTGCGACCGCCGCGATCGCACGGGCTGCGGCCGCCGCGGAGGCGCGGTGGTCCACCGGTTCGAGGTCGAGGGTGCCATCGGCCCGCCCTCCCGCCGCCGCGACGGAGAGCCCCGCGTAGCGCGCCGCGACCGTCGGCAGGTCGTAGCCCTCGCTCGACGCATCGATCAGGTACGCCGCGACCGCGGTGTCGAACCCCGTCGCACCCGGTGTCGCACCCCGTGCGAGGAGCCACCGCTGCCACGGCTTCGCGTCGTGCAGCGTCGGCCGTGCGATCCCCGCGAGCACGTCGACCGCTTCCTGCGCGACGGAGCCGGGGATCCACCACACGTCGCGCGCCTCGGGCGCCGCGGCGATGGCGGTGCCGAGCATCGATCCGCCGTCGAACACGGGCACGACCACTGCGCCGCCGCCGACCGCCGACACCACCGACGCGACCGCATCCCGATCCGACAGCTCCGACGAGTCCGAGCCGACGGACGCCGTCCCGGCCGCGACGGGCTGCCCGTCCGCCTCTGCGACGCCGCCACCGCCGAACGCCTCGAACGCCTTCCGGATGCGCGGCAGCAACGACGTGAACTCGAGTCGGGCGAAGATCCGCGCGACCGCCGACTGGTCCGGAGCCGGCACGAGCTGCTCGGGTCGCAGGTCGATGGGCACGTCGTCGCGGAGCCGCATCAGCGCCGCATTGCGCACCACGCGCTCGCGGTGCGCCACGAGGTTCTCCCGGAGCTTCGGCGACTGCTCGTCCGCCGCGTCGAAGACGGCCCCGATCGAGCCGTACTGCACGATCAGCCGCGCCGCGGTCTTCTCGCCCACGCCGGGGACGCCGTGCAGGTTGTCGCTCGGATCGCCGCGGAGGGCCGCATAGTCCGCGTACTTCGACGGCGGCACGCCGGTCTTCGCCTCGACGCCGGACTCGTCGAGGAGGTCGTAGTCGCTGACTCCGCGCTTGTTGTAGACGACCCGCACCCACGGATCGGCGACCAGCTGGTAGCTGTCGCGGTCGCCCGTCACGATCACGACCTCGTTGCCCGGTCCGGCGACGCGTCGCACGATCGTCGCGATGATGTCGTCGCCCTCGAATCCGGGCGCCTCGAACGTGGCGACGCCGAGTGCACCGAGGAGCTCGCGGATGGTGTCGAGCTGCTGGTAGAGGATGTCGGGCTGGGACTCCCGCTGCGCCTTGTACTCCGGAGCCTGCTCGTGCCGGAACGTCGGTTCCTTGCGGTCGAACACGACGGCCAGGTGGTCGGGCGCGTGGTCGCGGACGACGTTCGCCAGCATGCTCGTGAAGCCGAACACGGCGTTGGTCACCGTGCCGTCGGACGTCGCCATGTCCGCCGGAAGGGCGAAGAACGCGCGGTACGCGAGGCTGTTGCCGTCGAGGACCATCAGCCTCATCGCGCCTCCGTCAATGGTCGACGCGGCCGTCGATGACCGCCCGAGAGACCTCCGCCATCGTCGTGCGGCCCTCCATCGCGCGTCGCTGGAGGAATCCGTAGGCGTCCTGCTCCGTCATCCCCCGCCGGTCCATGAGGACGCCCTTGGCGCGGTCGACGAGCTTGCGCACCTCGAGGCGGCCCGCGAGATCGTCCCGCTCGCCCGCGAGCGCGAGCACCTCCTCGAACCGGCCGATGGCGAGCTCGATCGCAGGCACCAGGTCGGTGCGCTGGAACGGCTTCACGAGGTACGCGAGCGCCCCCGCATCGCGCGCCTGCTCGATGACCTCCCGCTGGCTGAACGCAGTCAGCATGATCACCGGACAGATCCGCTCGGGAGCGAGCACGCGGACCGCCTCCACGCCGTCGAGTCCCGGCATCTTCACGTCGAAGATCGCCGCGTCGGGCCGGTGCGTCCTCACCGCCTCCACCGCCAGGTCGCCGCGACCGACGTCGGCCACCACGTCGTACCCCTCCTCGGCGAGCAGCTCCACGAGGTCCATTCGGATGATCGCCTCGTCCTCGGCGACGACGATCCGCGTTGCCGGACGGTCACCCACGCGGGGCGATCCTGTCGAGCAGGTCGTTCTGCATCCGCTCGAGGTCGGCGATCTGGCCGAGCAGGTGCTGGCGCTGGCGCGCGACGACGGCCCTGCTGCGCTCGGCGTCGCGGTGCTCGAAGGACGCGAGCGCCGTCTCCGACACCAGCGCGCGGATCTCCATGTCGTGCGCCTCGTCCTCGACGTGGGCGAGCTGCTCGTCGACGACCGCGAGCTCCGAACGCAGGCGGGCGAGCGTGTCGACCGTCCTGCGGAGCCGCCGCTCGACGAAGCGGTCGCCAAACGGCCATGCGGCGATCTGCTTGCTCACGCGACGCTCCTTTCCGTGCCCGAGGTGGGACTCGAACCCACACGCCCTTGCGGACAACGGATTTTGAGTCCGTCGCGTCTGCCGTTCCGCCACTCGGGCCCGGGCCCACCGTGACGGGCCTGACCGCCCGAGCGTACCCACCTGCCGGTGGTTCTACGATGAAGCACCCATGCTTGCCTTCACCTTCCCCGGTCAGGGAGCGCAGCGACCCGCCATGGGAGCCCCGTGGCGGGACCACGAGTGCTGGGAACTCGTTGCCGAGGCGTCGGACCTGCTCGGACGCGACCTCGCCGCCCTCCTCCTCGACGCCGGGGCCGAGGACCTCCGCGACACGCGGAACGCGCAGCTGGCGACCTTCCTGCTCTCGCTGGTCGTCCTCGATGCCGTCGAGCGCCTGGGGGTCGAGCCGAACTTCTGCGCCGGACACAGCCTCGGGGAGTACACCGCCCTGACTGCGACCGGCGCCCTCGGCTTCGACGACGGCCTCCGCCTCGTCGC
>JAGWXX010000122.1 GCA_018969685.1 Acidobacteriota bacterium
GATGCGGTCGCTGGCCGGGGAGGGTGCGCGCGGTGTTCGCTGAGCTGTCGCCCCGGGCGAAGGAGTACGTGGAGACGGGGAAGGTGGTCGTGCCGGTCTCCGACCGCGCCTCGCTCGATTGGATCGTGTCGAAGGTGGCGGGGTTTGTGCGCGAGCAGCTGGGCGCAGGTGGGACCGACGACCTGGCGCTGCTGAACGGCGTGCACCGCCACGTCGACGGCGACCGTCTCAACGAGTTCCGCCTCGCGATCATCGAGGCGCTCGTCCGCGAACCGGACTTCCGGCGCCGCTACTACTTGCTCGCGCGGGAGGCGATCGAGGAGATCGCGGGCACCGAGCTCGCCATGCAGAAGCGCGTGAACCTGAGCATCCAGATGCCCGACGACGCCAGTTCGCTCCTTCCGGTGCACGCCGACACGTGGTCGGGCGACTCGCCGTACGAGGTCGTGGTGTGGCTGCCGCTCGTCGACTGCCACGGCACCAAGTCGATGTACTTCCTCCCGGGGGACGCCGGGCGGCTCGCCGAGTTGAACGAGTCGCTCTTCGACGGACGGTCGCCGTCGGCCGACGCGCTCTTCGGTCGCATCAAGGACGACGTGCAGTGGCTGGAGGTGCGCCACGGCGAGGTGCTGCTGTTCGACCAGTCGCTGCCGCACGGCAACGTCGTGAACGCGACGGACGAGACGCGCTGGTCGATGAACTGCCGGTTCAAGGGCGTGTTCACCCCGTACGGCGACAAGAAGCTGGGCGAGTTCTTCGAGCCGGTCGCGCTGCGTCCCTGCTCGATCCGCGGCATGTCGTACCGGCTCCCGAGGATCGGGTGAAGCGCCTCCGGGGCTACATCTTCGGGAGGCCGTTCCTCGGCGAGCGGGTTCCGCAGCACGTGCAGAACATCGTCCTGCGCGACTACGCTCGCCGCCGCGGGGTGACGCTGCTGCTCGCCGCGTCGGAGTATGCAATGCCGGGTTCCCACCTGATCCTGGAGACCGTGTGCGGAGAGCTGCCGCGCATCGACGGCATCCTCGCCTATAGCGTCTTCCAGCTGCCGGAGGATCCCGTGCACCGGGCCTCGGTCCTTGACCGCGTGGTGTCGCAGGGCAAGGAGATCCACTTCGCTGTAGAGGACATCGTGGTGGGTTCGAGGCCGTCGGCCGACGACGTCGAGGTGCTGTGGCGCGTGCGCCTCGCACTGGGTTCCGCGCCGGGCGAGACGGGGCTCCCCGTTGGGTGAGCTGCGCTCCATCGTCACCCCGCTGCACCGCTCGACGGCGCGCGACTACCTCGGCAGGATGGTCGACGGCAAGGTCGAGGCGATGCGCGTCGCGGGCGAGTTCGGCGCCGACTACTGGGATGGCGACCGCCGCTACGGCTACGGCGGGTATGCGTTCCGTCCCGGCTACTGGGCGGGTCCCGCGGCCGAGCTGATCCGCGCCTACGGGCTCGGGCCGGGCTCGTCCGTGCTCGACGTCGGGTGCGGCAAGGCCTTCCTGCTGCACGAGATGCTCGAGGCAGAGCCGGCACTTTCGGTCGCCGGCATCGATGTGTCGCCGCACGCCCTTGCGGGCGCCACCGACCTCGTCCGGCCGCACCTGACGCTCGGCGACGCCCGACTGCCCCTGCCACGGGCCGACCAGTCG
>JAGWXX010000123.1 GCA_018969685.1 Acidobacteriota bacterium
GAACAGCTCCGCCGGATCGTCCTCGAACGACGTGAGTGCGTCGGCGTCGAGCACCGCGGGCCGTCCGCTGGCGAGCGCCGCCGAGACCAGTTCGCGCGTCTCCGCACCGACCCCCGCACCCGGGCCGATCAGCACGGCCGACGTGCGCGGATCGGCGAGCAACGCGGCGAGCCCGGCCCGACCGTCGACGGGCCGCACCATGATGCTCTCCACCGACGCGAGGTAGGTCTCGAGCGCAGCCGGGGCGCACGCGATGACCGTGGCGCCCGCACCGCTTCGCGCGCACGCCCGCGCGGCGAGGCGCGCGGCGCCGGTCACCGGATGGCCGCCGACGACGACGGCGAGCCCTCGCGTGTACTTGGTGGACTCCGGGCCGATCGACGGCAGCGACGCCCTCCAGAGCGACGGATCGTCGTCGACGGGTGCCGCGCCCATCTGCCCGGGGTCAGCCGGCGACGAGGTCGTAGCCTCCCGACGCGGCCGCCGCCGCGGGCGTCTGCAGGTCGGCGACGTCGGTGAAGCCCTGCGCGAGCATGAACTGCACCGCCACCTGCGAGCGACCGCCGCTGTGGCAGTACACGCCGTACGACGCCGTGCGGTCGAGCGCGAGCACGTCGTCCACGAACGAGTCGGAACGGATGTCGAGGTTGCGCGCGCCCGGCACGTGGCCGCCGGCGTACTCATCGGGGGTACGGACGTCGAGGTAGATCCTGCTCATGCCCCGGAGTCTATACCCCACTGGGTATCTGCTGAGCCCGAACCGGCCGCTGAATGTCAGCCGTCCAAGTCGGCCGCGGACGGAGCGATGGCGAGATCGTGCAACAGGACGCCCACCTCGTCGCCGACGGAGAATCCCTGCCACTCCCTTGAGCCGACGACCGCACGGATACGGTTGTTCGCCGACGACCTTCCGGATTGATCCACGAAAGATGGCGCGCCGAGGTGGAAAGGGTCGACATCCACCGTCACGAAGGGTCCTGCGAACGACACCGACGCGACCCTGCAGGGTATACCGCGCACCTCACCGGTTCGGACGATCACCACCGACTCGGGTCGGACCATCACCGTCACGACCTCGCCAGGGGCCGCGTTCGTCGACAGCGGCAACCGATGTCCGCCGACTTCCACCGTCGCTCCGTCGACGACGGCCGCACGCACCGAATTCATCTGGCCGATGAACGACGCGACGAACGGTGTCGTCGGGGCAAGGTAGACGTCGCGCGGAGAGCCGACTTGCTCGATCCGTCCACCGTGCATCACGACCACGCGGTCGGAGATCGAGAGCGCCTCCTCCTGGTCGTGCGTCACGAAGAGCGCGCTGAATCCCTGCTCCACCTGGAGCGCACGGATCTCGGCCCGAAGCTCGACCCGAACCTTGGCATCGAGCGCGCTCAACGGCTCGTCGAGGAGCAGCACCCTGGGTCTGACGGCGATTGCGCGGGCGAGAGCGACGCGCTGCCGCTGTCCCCCAGAGATCTGGTGCGGGTAGCGGGATGCGAGCTCGGGGATCCGGAGCAGCGCGAGCGCATCCTCCGCCTCTTCCGCCGCGGCGCGCTTCGCCACGCCACGCACGCGCAAGCCGAAGGCGACGTTG
>JAGWXX010000066.1 GCA_018969685.1 Acidobacteriota bacterium
GCGCCGCTCATCTTTCCGATCGGGGTGCGGGCTCCAGCGACGATCATCGTTCCGGTCATGCCGTCCAGCGTATGCCGGAGCCGTGGATACCCTTCCGCGAATGGACCAGATCATCGATGCGCTCGAGTCGGGTGCCGGCAGCGAGGCGTTCGCCGCGATTCCCGTCCCCGCGTCGTACCGGGCGGCGTGCATCGAGAAGTCCGACGAGAGGATCTTCGAGGACGTGCCGTCCCACGAGAAGGACCCGCGGCGGAGCGTGAAGCTGCGCGAGGTGCCGGTGCCGGAGATCGCACCGGACGAGGTCCTGCTTGCGGTGATGGCGAGCAGCATCAATTTCAACTCGGTGTGGAGCACGGTGTTCGAGCCGGTGAGCACCTTCGGGATGCTGGAGCGGTTCGGCCGCGAGAGCGCGTGGGCGAGGCGCCACGACCTCCCGTACCAGGTGATCGGCAGCGACGCATCGGGCGTCGTGCTGCGCACGGGGTCGGCGGTGCGCAACTGGCGACCAGGCGACCGCGTCACGGTGCACTGCAACTACGTGGACGACCAGGATCCGTCGTCGCACAACGACTCCATGCTCGGCTCGAACCAGCGCATCTGGGGATACGAGACCAACTTCGGGGGCCTCGCCGACCTCTCCGTGGTGAAGGCCAACCAGCTGATGCCCAAGCCCCGCCACCTGTCGTGGGAGGAGGCCGCAGTCAACGCGCTCTGCAACTCGACGAGCTACCGCATGCTGGTGTCCGACAACGGCGCGCGCATGAAGCAGGGCGACGTCGTGCTCATCTGGGGTGCGACGGGCGGCATCGGCGCCTACGCGGTGCAGTACGTGCTGAACGGCGGCGGCATCCCGGTCGGCGTGGTGAGCTCGCCCGACAAGGCGGCGATCCTGCGGTCGATGGGGTGCGACGCCGTGATCGACCGTGCCGCGGCCGGCTACCGGTTCTGGAAGGAGGACGGCACGCAGGACCCGTCGGAGTGGCGCCGGCTCGGCGGCGACATCCGCAGCCTCGTGGGCGAGGATCCGGACATCGTGTTCGAGCACCCGGGCCGCTCGACGTTCGGTGCGTCGATGTACGTGGTGAAGAAGGGCGGCACCGTCGTCACGTGCGCGGCGACGAGCGGCTACATGCTCGAGTTCGACAACCGGTTCTTCTGGAACCGCCTGAAGCGTCTCGTGGGGTCGCACTTCGCCAACTACCAGGAGGCCTGGGCGGCGAACAGGCTGATCGCGAAGGGCATGGTGCACCCGGTGCTGTCCCGCACGTTCCCCCTCGTCGAGGCGGGCGAGGCTGCACGCCAGGTGCACCGCAACCAGCACGAGGGCAAGATCGGCGTCCGGTGCCTCGCGCCGCGCGACGGCATGGGCGTCGACGATCCCGGGATGCGCGAACGGGTGGGCGAGGCCGCCCTCACGCGGTTCCGGACGGCGTAGCCGTCGCAGCGTCGTCCGCCGCCCCGTGCGGGGTGCGAGACTGACGTCATGCTGCTCACGGAAATCGACCACGTCGCGATCGCGGTCCGCGACCTCGAGGCCGCCATCGACTGGTACCGGCGCGCGTTCGGCGCGACGGTCGCCCACCGCGAGGTCGTCGAGCGCGACGGCGTCGAGGAGGCCCTGCTGCAGGTGGCCGACAGCTACGTCCAATTGCTGACGCCGACGCGACCCGACTCGCCCGTCGCCAAGTCGCTGGAGAAGCGCGGCGAGGGGCTCCACCACGTCGGCTACCGCGTGGACGACTGCGCGGCGGCACTGGCCGCGATGGTGGCGGCCGGCGCGACGCCGATCGACGCAGCCCCCCGCCCGGGGAGCCGCGGGACCACGGTCGCGTTCATCCACCCGAAGGGCAGCTTCGGGACGCTCATCGAACTCGTGCAGGAGTAGCGCATCGCACCACTGGCGATGGCCGTGGCCGCAGCGGCAGGCGCCGTGGTCGGCGCGTCGCGCGCGCGGAGGGCCCAGCGCACCGTCGTGTCGCTCGGCGGATCCCGCCGCCCGTGGACGCCGGTCGGCGCGGCGGCGGGTGCGGCGCTCGCCGTCGCGTGCCTGCACCGCTTCGGATGGTCGTGGGAGTTCGTCGCCTACTCCGTGCTGATGGCGGCGGCGGTCGAACAGACGATCGTCGACGCGTCGACGAAGCTGCTCGTGCGGGGCACGACGAACGTGGCCGGCGGCCTCGGCCTGGTGCTGCTGTCCGTGGCGTCGCTGGTGCGGGACGAACCGGGCCGGATCGCCACCATGGTCGCGTGCGCCCTGCTCGCCGGCGCGTCGCTGGGCCTGGTCGCGCTCGTCTCGCGCGGAGGGCTCGGTGCCGGCGACGTGCGCCTCGGCGCGGTGCTCGCGATGTACACGGGTTGGCTCGGGTGGTCGCAGGCCGCGACGGCGGTCGCCGCGGGGGTCGCCTCGGCCGGAGTCGTGGCGCTGCTGCTGATCGTCGCCGGTCGCGCGACGAGGCGGACTCGCATTGCGCTGGGGCCGTTCCTGATCCTCGCCGCCGTCGCGACGGTGCTCGCCCCGTCCGTGCGCTAGGACTGCAGCGTGCAGGTCCACCTCGTCGACGGCACCTACGAGCTGTACCGGCAGCACTTCGGCGAGGTGCGCCGGAGGGGAGAGGCCGGTCCGCGCTCGGCGACGGTGGGCGTGCTGTCGTCGACGCTGCAGCTCATCGAGGACGGCGCGACGCACGTCGGAGTGGCCACGGACCACGTCATCGAGAGCTTCCGCAACGGCCTGTGGGCGGGATACAAGACGAGCGAGGGCATGGAGCCGGTGCTGCTCGAGCAGATTCCGGTGCTCGCCGATGCGCTGCGCGCGATGGGCGTCGCGGTGTGGCCGATGGTCGAGCACGAAGCCGACGACGGGCTCGCCTCGGCGGCGCGCGCGGCGGCGGACGACCGCTCGGTGCACAAGGTGTTGCTGCTGACGCCCGACAAGGACCTCGCACAGTGTGTGCGCGGACGGCGCGTCGTGCAGGTCGACCGGCGCTCGTCCTCGGTGACCGACGAGGAAGGGGTGGTCGCGAAGTTCGGCGTCGGGCCCGCGTCCATTCCCGACTGGCTCGCACTGGTGGGCGACTCGTCGGACGGGTTCCCCGGCGTCGCCGGGTGGGGTGCGAAGAGCGCATCGGCGGTGCTGGCGCGCTACGGCTCGATCGAGGCGATCCCCGCCGATCCGGCCGTGTGGGCCGCGGACGGCGTGGCAGTGCGCGGCGCGCAGCGCCTCGCCGAGGCGCTCGAGCGGCAGCGGGGCGACGCGGCGCTGTTCAAGACCCTCGCGACGCTCGTCGACGACCTCGACGTCGGAACGGTGCAGGATTGGCGGTGGCAGGGGCCCGACCCGTCGTTCGAGCAGGTGGCTGCGTCGCTCGGTGCGCCGCGGCTGTGGGAGCGTGCGATCGTCGCGGTCTGACCGCCGACTGAGGCGACGGCCAGGTGATCTGCGGGTCTCGTGCGGTGCGGCTGGTGCGGGGCGATCGCCGACTGAGGCGACGGCCAGGTGATCTGCGGCACTCGGGAGGAACCGATGAAGGCTGCTTCCTTCCGGACCTGACCTGATTCTCGGGCTCCCGTTGCACAGGACCCGACCGCCACCTCACTCGGCGATCCGCCCCCGACGCTACCGGACGACCCTCCCCGCTCCGCCACCGGTATCCTTCGTGCGCGCCGCATCGTCGGCCGAGGAGGGGTGCGAGAGCGGCCGAATCGGCACGCTTGGAAAGCGTGTGAGGTGCAAGCCTCCGTGGGTTCGAATCCCACCCCCTCCGCCATGGCGAACGACCGTCACGACGATGCCGCGTTGCGCGCCGCGATGGAGCTTGCGCTCGACCGTGCCCGCACCGCGCACGACGGCGGCGACGTGCCGGTGGGCGCGGTCGTCCTGCGCGGCGGGGCAGTCATCGCCGCCCGCCACAACGAGCGCGAGGCGACGGGCGATCCGACGGCGCACGCGGAGGTGCTCGCCCTGCGGGACGCCGCAGCCGCGCTCGGCCGGTGGCGGCTCGACGACTGCACGCTCGTCGTGACGCTCGAGCCGTGCGCGATGTGCGCGGGCGCGGCGATCGCCGCGCGGATCGGCGCCGTGGTGTACGCGGCACCGGATCCGAAGGGCGGTGCCCTCGGGTCGGCCTACAACTTCGCGGCCGACCCGCGGCTCAACCACAATCCGCCGGTCGTGTCGGGGCTGATGGCCGCGGAGGCCGGCGAGCTCCTGCGGGCGTTCTTCGCCGCAGCCCGCACGAACGGCTCCGGGCGGGAGCCCCAGCGCTAGGGCCGGAACTCGAGGACCCGCGCGACGACCTCGTCCTGCTGGACGTCGCTGAGGGAGACGAAGAGCGGCAGACGCACCAGGCAGTCGCCAGCCTGCTCGGTGACCGGGCATTGACCCTCGCGGCCGCCGAACTGCCGGCCGACGGTGGAGAGGTGCAGCGGCTGGTAGTGGAACACGGCGCTGATGCCGTGCTCCTTCATGTGGGCGATGAACCGGTCGCGCTGCTCGCCGCGCTCGAAGCGGAGCGAGAATAGGTGCGCGGTGTGCTCGTTTCCTTCGGGGACGACCGGCAGGCGCACGCCGTGCTGCGACGCCCAGTCCCCGAGCTCGGCGGCATAGCGGTCGAAGATCCGGAGGCGCGCCGCGGAGATCGACTCGAACCGCGACAGCTGGCCGGCGAGGATCGCGGCGAGCATGTCGCTCGGTATCCAGCTCGATCCGATGTCGACCCAGGTGTACTTGTCGACCTGGCCGCGCAGGAACCTCGACCGGTCGGTGCCCTTCTCGCGGAGGATCTCGGCGCGCTCGACGAGCGAGGGGTCGTTGACCACGAGCGCTCCGCCCTCGCCGCACGTCACGTTCTTGGTCTCGTGGAAGCTGTGCGTGGCCATGGCGCCGAACGTGCCGAGGTGGCGGCCCTTCCACCGGTGGAACAACCCGTGGGCGTTGTCCTCGATGAGGATGATCCCGTGCCGCTGCGCGATCGCCGCGAGCCGCTCGATGTCGGCGGCGATGCCGCCGTAGTGCACGACGACGATCGCCCTCGTGCGGGGCGAGATCGCCTGCTCGACGAGCACCGGATCGAGGTTGAGGGTGTCGTCCTGGACGTCGACGAACACCGGGCGTGCCCCGAATAGGGCGAACGCACTCGCCGACGTCACGAAGGTGAACGCAGGGACGATCACCTCGTCGCCGGGCTGCAGCCGGCACAGCAGCGCGGACATCTCGAGTGCGTGCGTGCAGGACGTGGTCAGCAGTGCGCGGGGCGCGCCGAGCCGGTCCTGGATCAGCGCCTCGCACCGCTTGGTGAACGGGCCGGTGCCCGAAATGTGGAGGTTGGCGATCGACTGGTGGAGCAGGGCGATGTCGCCCTCGGTGATGGTCGCCGTGTTGAAGGGGATCGTCATGGTGTGGTGCGGGTGCTCGAAGGGTCCCTCGGGTCAGGCTACCGATGCGGTTGGAGCGGGTTCATCGGCGCGGACGCAGGACGGGCGCGCGGCACCGGGCGATAGCGTTCCGTGACGGAAGGGTGCCAGAGCGGCCGAATGGGACGGTCTCGAAAACCGTTGTGGGTTTGTGCCCACCGTGGGTTCAAATCCCACCCCTTCCGCCACGGACGCTGACGACGTGACGGGGTGTCGTGCCCCGTCACTCGTCGGCGGTCACTCCGAGCAGACGAGCCCGTCCTCGGGGAGTCGCAGTGCGATCAGGTAGCGGTCGACCGCGTCGATGACACACTGGTTGACCCCGTACCCGGTGTGCTGGTTTGCCTCGACGACGACGAGACGGCCGTCGTCGAGCGACGCGGCGAGCCGCTTGGTCGACTCGAGCGGCGTGGCGGCGTCCCCGGTGGTGCCCACGACGACGATGGGACCCGCACCCTTCGCGGTGACGGCGACGGCATCGGCTGCGGGCACCGGCCAGAGCGCGCACGCATAGCCGTAGGCGAAGTTCGCGCCGAACCGCGGGGCCACCTCGACGAACCGGTCGACCTCTGCCTCGACCTCCTCCACCGTGGTGGCGTCGCGGTTGTCGAGGCACGAGATTGCGAGGAATGCCTCGAGCTCGTTGCCGTACGTCCCGTCCGGCTTGCGCTGGTAGTACTCGTCGTAGAGCTTCAGGAGACCGCTGCCGTCGCCGCGTTGCGCCGCTGCGAGGGCCCGTTCGAGCTCGGGCCACAGGTAGTCGGCGTACATGGCCTGCGCGACCGCGGTGTACGCCACACCCTGCGTCACCACGGTGCGACCGGGGGAGGTCGCGAGCGGGCGCTCGTCGATGGCGACGAACAGCCGGTCGAAGGCACCTTCGGCGTCGCCGCCGTTGTGGAACTCGCAGGTGGCGTCGGCGCTGCACGCAGCGAGGAAGCTGTCGAGCGTCCGCTCGAAGCCCGCGGCCTGGTTGAGCGCCTGCTGGACGGGCGGCTCGTTCGGGTCGGACGCACCGTCGAGCACGGCGGCCCGCACCGTGCCGGGGAACATCGTCGCCCACGTCCCACCCAGTTCGGAGCCGTACGAGAAGCCGAAGTACGTGATCCGGTCCTCGCCGAGCGCGCGCCGGAGGCTGTCCATGTCCTGCGCGCTCGCCCGGGTGGACACCCAGGGGAGGATCTCGCCCGAGCGCTCCGAGCACCGGGCGTTGAAGTCGGAGGTCGCGTCGATCAGGGCGATGCGCTCCTCCTCGGTCTCCGGTGGGCTGTCGAGGCCGAAGTAGGGGTCGTAGTCGTCGATGCAGTCGATCGCAGGCGTCGACAGCCCCGTGCCGCGGGGGTCCCACGCGACGATGTCGAACACCTCGAGCAGGCTCGACGAGAAGTAGTAGTTGGCGTTGGTCGCGAGCGAACTGCCCCCGAACCCGGGCCCCCCGGGGTTGACGAGCATCGAACCGATGCGCCCGGAGGCGTCTCCGGCGGGACGCATCTTCACGTGCAGCGAGAACGTGCCGATCGTCGGCTCCTCGTACGAGTAGGGCACCTGCAGCGTCGCGCAGCGAATGGTGGACTCGGCCGGCAGGTCGTCGCACGGGCCCCACTGGATCGGGTCGATCGGGACCTCGGCGACGGGAGCGGTGGTCCCGGTGCCGTCGTCGACCCGGTCGTCCACGGTCGACGACGATCCTTCGCCCGTCCCTCCGCTGCACGCAGCGAGCACGAGGGCCATGACGGCGGCGGAGGCGGCGAGGCGGTGGCGCATGCCGCAAATCTACGGCAGCACCTTCGTCGGATGTCTGCGGGAACCAGGTCTTAGCCTGACGGCGTGAGCATGCCCCCGCACGGTCTGATTCCCCGCGATGCGTCGTTCGTCGCAGGGGCACGGCTGTCGCGCGCCGGCCTCCGTCGGGTGGCGACGTTCGCGCGCCCGTACCGGTCGGGCATCGCCGGGTTCCTCGCGGCGATTCTCGTGTCCTCGCTGGCGGCGCTGGTCCCGCCGTTGCTGTTCCGAACCATCGTTGACCGTGCGATACCTCGCGAGGACGTCCGATTGATCGTGGTGCTCACGCTCGTGCTCGTGCTCGCCGCGGTGCTCGATGCAGCGCTGCAGGTGGTGCAGAGATGGTTCTCGTCCCGCATCGGCGAGGGCCTCATCTACGACCTGCGCATCGCGCTGTTCGACAAGGTCCAGCACATGCCGGTCGCGTTCTTCACGCGCACGCAGACCGGCGCGCTGATCAGCCGCCTCAACAACGACGTGGTGGGGGCCCAGACGGCCGTCACCGGCACGCTCGGCAGCGTGCTGTCGAACGCCGTGGTGCTCGTGACGACGCTCGCGGCGATGGTGGCGCTGGAGTGGCGGCTGACGCTGCTGTCCCTCGTGGTGCTGCCGGTCTTCGTGCTGCCGGCGCGGCGGGTCGGCGTGCGCCTGCAGGCGATCTCGCGCGAGCAGATGGGGCTGAACGCGCAGATGAATTCGCAGATGACCGAGCGCTTCAACGTCGCGGGCGCGCTCCTGGTCAAGCTGTTCGGCCGGCACGACGAGGAGGTCGGGGCGTTCTCGTCGCGCGCGGCACGGGTGCGCGACATCGGCGTCTCGTCGGCGATGTACGGGCGCGTGTTCTTCGTGGCGCTGGGGCTCGTCGGGGCGCTGGGCGCCGTCGCCATCTACGGCGTGGGCGCGCTGCTGGTGGTGAACGACGGCATTTCGGTCGGGACGCTCGTCGCCATGGCTGCGTTCGTGCAGCGGATCTACCAGCCGCTCACGGGCCTCACCAACGCGCGCCTCGAGGTGATGACGGCGTTCGTCAGCTTCGAGCGGGTGTTCGAGGTGCTCGACGCGCCCGTGCTGATCGCCGACCGTGCGGGTGCCGTCGACCTCGTCGCTCCCCGGGGCGAGGTCGAGTTCGACTCGGTCACCTTCCGCCACCCGCCCGCGAGCACCACCTCGATCCCCACGCTCGAGGCGGTCGCACTGCCGGTCTCGGCCGACGCCGACCGCGACGTCCTGCACGACGTGTCGCTGCACATCGCGGCCGGCGAGACGGTCGCGCTGGTCGGGCGCAGCGGATCGGGCAAGTCGACGATGGCGATGCTCGTCGCGCGGATCCACGAGGTCACCGGAGGCGCCGTGCGCATCGACGGCCATGACGTGCGGGACCTCACAGAGAAGTCGTTGCGGGCCGCGATCGGCGTGGTGGCGCAGGACCCGCACCTCTTCCACGACACCATCGCGTCGAACCTGCGGTACGCGCGGCCGGGGGCGAGCGACGACGACGTGGTGGCGGCGTGCCGCGCGGCGCACATCCACGACGTGATCGCCTCCCTCCCCGACGGCTACGAGACGGTCGTGGGCGACCGCGGCTACCGGCTCTCGGGCGGCGAGAAGCAGCGGCTGGCGATCGCCCGCCTGCTGCTGAAGGATCCGGCCGTCATGATCCTCGACGAGGCGACGAGCCACCTCGACAACGAGAGCGAGGCCGCCGTGCAGGACGCCCTCGACGCGGCGATGCGGGGCCGGACGGCGATCGTGATCGCACACCGGTTGACTACGGTGCGGACCGCTGACCGAATTGTGGTACTTGACGCGGGGCGGATCGTGGAGCAGGGCACGCACGCCGAGCTGATGGCGAGGGACGGGGAGTACGCGCTGCAGGTGCGCGCGGGAGGGAGCGAGCTCGCATGGTCGAAGGAGTGACGGCACCCAAGGCCCTCACGGTCAGGGCCTACATCGACCTCGTCAACGGGGTCCTGTCGTCGGGCGTCGGGAGCCACTGGGTACAGGGCGAGGTCAGCAACCTCAAGTTCCCGCCCGCGGGCCACGTCTACTTCGACCTCGTGGAGAAGATCGACGGCGAGAGCTCCAAGGTCGCGATCAAGATCTGGAGGAGCAACTGGCAGCGCATCAAGCCGGTGCTCGCGAAGGCCGGCCTGGCGCTGGAGGACGGCATCAAGGTCTCGCTCCAGGGCAGGTGCGAGGTGTGGAACGTCGCGGGCTCGTTCGCCATCTCGGCGTCGAACATCGACCCCAACTTCACCCTCGGGTTCCTCGCCGGTGAGCGGGACCGCACCATCCGCCGCCTCGCCGAGGAGGGGCTGCTGGAGCGCAACAAGCAGCACGGGTTCCCGCTCGTGCCGCTGCGCATCGCACTGGTCACCAGCAGGGACAGCGCGGCGCACCACGACGCGGTGAGCGAGCTGCGCAAGTCGGGGTTGGGATTCCAGATCTCGCTGTACCACTCCGCGGTGCAGGGCGCAGAAGCGTTGCGCGACCTTCCGGGCATCATCGCCGAGGCCGGTCGCCGCCGCGACGTCGACGTGGTGATGGTGGTCCGCGGCGGCGGCGGCAAGAACGACCTTGCTGCGTTCGACGACTACGGGGTGGCGCGGGCGATATGCGAGTGCCGCCTGCCGGTGGTCGTCGGCATCGGGCACGAGATCGATTCGAGCGTGGCCGACGCGGCTGCCAACCGGCACTACAAGACGCCCACTGCCTGTGCGGCTGCGCTGGTCGACGCAGTCGAGGAATTCATCGCCGACACGGAGGACGCATGGAGCGGCATCGCGGCGGCCGCG
>JAGWXX010000124.1 GCA_018969685.1 Acidobacteriota bacterium
GGCCGCTGGGAGGTCCGCAACCCGAAGGGCGAGGTCCTTGCCATCGAGCTGCACGAGGTGTTCAGCGACTCGCAGCACCACCTCGGCGAGGATCCGGGGCTCACCAAGGACGGCGTCGAGGCCCACCTGCAGGAATTGCTCGCCGCGGAACCGACGGTGCTCGAGCCGGGCCTCGTCCTCGTGCGCCGCGAGCACCCCACGGCGGTGGGGCCCGTCGACCTGCTGTGCCGCGACGCCGACGGACGGACCGTCGTCATCGAGGTGAAGCGGCGGGGCGAGATCGACGGCGTCGAGCAGCTGACCCGGTACCTCGACTTCCTCCGCGCCGACTCCTCGCTCGGGGCGCTGCGCGGGATGTTCGTCGCGCAGACGGTCGCCCCGCAGGCGCGCACCCTGCTGCAGTCGCGGGGGATGGACTGGCGCGAGGTCGACTACGACGAGCTGCGCGGCAGGAAACGGGACGATCTCCGGCTGTTCTGAACCCCTGCCGTCCGTACGGTGCCGGCATGGATCGACGCGACCTCGACGAACTCCTGCAGGTCCACGAGTGGCCGGCGGTCACGCTCGTGGCCCCGCTGCACCCCACCGACCCGCAGCAGGAGACCGACCCGCTCACGGTGAAGCGGCTCGTCGCGGAGGCCGAGCGCGCGCTGCACGCAGCGACGTCGAGGCGCGAGGCGGCGCCGGTGCTCGAGCACCTCGGCCGTGCGGCGGCCGGCATCGACTGGCGGCACGCCGACCAGGGCGTGGCGCTGTTCGCGACGACGGCGCGGCACTGGCGCGTCGACCTGCCCGAGCGGCCCGATCCGCGCGTCGCCGTCGGCGCCACGCTCGCCGTCAGCGAGGTCGCGCGCGCGGTGTCGCGCGCGCGCCGCTACCGGGTGCTCGTGCTGACCGAGCGCCCGACGAGGCTGTTCGAGGGCAACCGGCACCGGCTCTCCGAGGTGCGCGACGGATTCCCGATGGTGCACGACGCGGCGGGGGGCGAGACCCGGCTCGTCGGCGGGTTCGGACAGAGCCCGTCGAAGCAGCGCGACTACGAGCACCGGCGGTTCTTCGCCGAGGTCGCACGGCGCGTGCGCGACGCGGCGACGGCCGACCCGTTGCCGCTGTTCCTCGTCGCCGTCCCGCGCTACGAGGCGTTCTGGCGCGAGGCCGCGCCCGCGATGCGGCCCGCCGCCACGGTGCACGGCAGCTGGGACACCCTGCCCGTCGCCGCGGTGGAGGAGCTCGTCCGACCGCACGTCGACCGGTGGTTCTCCGCGCGCGACGCGGCGCTCGCCGCGCGGATCGACGCCGCGCGCTCCGCGAAGCGGTACGCCGGCGGGCTCGCTGAGGTCGCCGCCGCCGCGAGGGACGGCGAGGTCGCGCTGGCGGTGCTCCCCGAACGTGCGGGCGACGGCACCGACGGGATCGTTCGCGACGTGCTCACGACGGGCGGCTCGATCGAGTTCGCCGGACCGGCCGTGCTCGATCCGTGCGGCGGTGCCGCCGCGGTGCTGCGCTGGTAGCCGGCTACTGCTGTGGCTGCGGCCAGGAGCCGTCGCG
>JAGWXX010000067.1 GCA_018969685.1 Acidobacteriota bacterium
CCTCGATCAGCAGCAACGGCACGCCCTCGTTGTCGCTGCACAGCACCACGACGTCGGCCGCTGCCAGCAGCGTGCCGAGGTCGCGCTGCCATCCGAGTGCCACGGCGTTCGGCATGCGGGCGGTTCGAGCCCGGCACTCGTCGCCGAGCGGCCCGTCGCCGACCAGCACGAAGGTCGCGTCGCGGTTCGCCGCGAGGTCGTCGGCGAGGTCGAGGAACCGGTCGGGCCGCTTGATCTGCGCGAGCCGCCCGACGTACATGACGACGTCGCCGTCGACGGGCAGCCCGAGCGCGCGGCGGGCCTCCGACCGGTCGGCGAGGGCGAATGCCTTGACGCCCGGGTTGATGACGCTCGAGCGCCGGGCGTCGACGACGCGAGCCGCCACCAGGTCGCGGTGCACGGTGGATCCGACGACGACGGAGTGCGTGGTGACGCGCCGCATGAGGCGCTCGGTCGCGACCACGACGCGAGTGGCGAGTGCGCCGAAGTAGCCGTGCAGGAGGTGTCCGTGGAAGGTGTGGATGCGCACCGGCACGCGGGCCACGAACGCGGCGATGCGGCCCAGCACGCCCGCCTTCGCCATGTGCGTGTGCACCACGTCCGGACGTTCGCGCCGCAGCAGCCGAACCAGCGACACGAGTGCGCGCAGATCGTCGAGCGGCTTGGGCGAGCGGCCGAGGCCGTGCACCGTCGTGGTGCGGCTCAGGAGCGGCGAGCCCTCGAAGTAGTCGCCTTCGTCGGCGCCGGGTGTGCCGCGCACGAGCGACTGCTGTACGTCCGCGTGGCGGTCGTCGGCGAGCAGCGACGCGGCGATCACCGCCGGTCCGCCGATGTTCGTCCGCGTGATGACGTGGACGACGCGGATCACCGGTGTTCCTGGCGCCACCACTCCAGCGTGCGTCGCAGCCCGTCCTCGAGCGCGACCGAGGGCCGGTAGCCGAGCACGGACGCAGCGCGGGTGAGGTCGGGGACGCGCCGCCTGGTGTCCTCGAACCGCGCTCCATAGCGCGACTCGTAGCTCACCGACACGACGTTCGAGTCCGAACCGGTGACGCGCTTCACGAGCGCGGCCAGCTCGGCGACGGTGATCTCCGAGTCGTTGCCCACGTTGAACACCGAGCCGAGCGCGGCGTCCATGGTGGCGGCGCGCACGGTGCCCTCGACGGTGTCGTCGACGAAGGTGAAGCAGCGGGTCTGCGATCCGTCGCCGTGCAGCGTGATCGGCTCGCCGGCGAGGGCCTGGCGGAGGAAGTTCGCGACCACCGAGCCGTACCCGCGCTCGTCGATGCGGGGCCCGTAGGAGTTGAAGTACCGGACGATCGAGACGGGCAGGCCGTTTCGGGAGTGCTCGAGCGCGAGGTGCTCGTCCAGCGCCTTGGCGGTGCTGTACGACCACCGCGACACGGTCGTCGAGCCCAGCACGCGGTCGTCGTCCTCGCTCATCGGCATCTTCGTGGTCTTGCCGTAGATCTCCGAGGTCGACGCGACGAGCACCCGGGTTCCGGCTGACGCGCACGAGTCGAGGACGATCTCGGTTCCGCGGGCGTTCGTGATGATCGACTGCAGCGGCTCGCGGACGATGTTCATGACGCCCACCGCCGCGGCCAGGTGGTACACGAGGTCGGCGTCCTTCACCATCCCGCGCACCGTCGGCTCGTCGAGGATGGTGCCGACCACCAGCTCGATCCTGGGTCGGACGTCGCGGAGGTTCTGCTCCGAGCCGGTGGACAGGTCGTCGAGCACGGCGACGTCGTGACCGTCCCGCACGAGGCGATCGACGAGGTTCGAACCGATGTAGCCGGCGCCGCCGGTGACCAGCACCCTCATGCGTCCGCCACCATACCGGCGGGCGGACGCGCCGGAACCGTGGGGTAGCATCGTGGAAATGGCGAGCGACTGGCTCTACGCCGTGAGCTTCTTCGGCGCGCTCGGCCTGTCGCTCGTGCTCGTTCCGCTGGTGCGCATGGTGGCGCTGCGCCGCGCGATCGTGGACCTTCCGGGAGGACACAAGTCGCACACCTCACCGGTCCCGTACCTCGGCGGCACGGCAATGGTGGTGGCGTTCTCCGCGGCGGTCCTCGTCGGCACGTTCCTGCGCCGCAACACGACGATCGGCGACGGCGACCTTCCGGTCATCGTCGGCTCGGACGGGATCTTCGGGCGCGGCGTCGGCGCGGTGGGCGAGCTCGTGCTGGTGCTCGGCCTCGCCCTGGTGCTGGCGACCATGGGCCTCATCGACGACCTCCGCGGCCTCAACCCGTCGTTGCGGCTGGTGATCGAGGGTGCGGTTGCGAGCGCGGTGATCCTGGTTGGCGTCCAGTTCAATTCGCCCCTGCCGGACGGCTTCGACGCGGTCGTCACCTTGGTGTGGATCGTGGGCATCACCAACGCCCTCAACCTGCTCGACAACATCGACGGACTCGCCGCCGGAGTGACCGCGGTGGCGGGCACGGCCATCTTCGTGATCGCGCTGATGTACGACCAGCCGTTGACCGCGGTGCTGGCGATCGGTCTGGCCGGCTGCTCGCTCGGGTTCCTGCGAAGCAACTTCAACCCCGCCACCATCTACATGGGCGACTCGGGCAGCCTCTACCTCGGCTTCCTGTTGTCGTATCTGGCGCTCAAGCTGCGCGTGGACCCGAAGGAGGCGACGCAGCTCTTCGTGCCGGTCGTGGTGCTGGGCGTGGCGGTGATGGACACGGCGCTGGTCGTCCTGTCGCGGCTCCGCCGGGGGGTCCATCCGTTCGAGGGAGGCAAGGACCACATCAGCCACCGCGTCGTGCGCCTGGGCATCAGCGTGCGCCGCGGCGTGACGGTGATCCTCCTCAGTGCTGCGGTGCTCGGTGCACTCGGCATCGCGCTCTCCCAGATGCCCGAGCGATACGGGTGGTGGGTGCTCGGCGCCGCCGGCGTGCACGCCGCTGCGCTGGTCGTGCTGCTGACCACCAAGTCGGCGCTCGCAGCGGCCGACCAGGTGCCCGGCACGGTCTCGCTGTTCCGCCGCAAGTCCGCGGGATGACCGCGCCCGTGCGGGTCCCGTCCGCGCTCGTGGAGAAGGCGTACGCGGTAGTGGCGCTGTTCGCCCTGACGCAGGGCCCGGTGCTGCGGATCTGGTGGTCGCGCGCTGCGGTGGAGGGCATTCCGGTTCGCGCCCCGGTCGTCGCGACCTATGCGCTGGTGCAGCTGCCCGCGCTGGTGCTGCTCGGCCGGACCGTCGTGCCGAGCGGTGCTCGGCGCGTGCTCGGTCTCATGGCGGCGTGGCTCGCATGGACCGCGGCGTCCGTGGCGTGGTCGATCTACGGCGCCCACTCGGTGGTGGAGGTGATGTCGCTGGTGCTGACGTGCGCGCTCGGGCTGTGGCTGGCGTCGCGGTTCGATGCGGTGGAGCTGATGGAGGCGCTGCTCGTCGCCATGACGGCCGGGGCGGTCGCGTCGGTGGCGTCGATGGTGGCTGGGCTCGACGGCGCGGTCGGCCCGAAGGGCGAGTGGATCGGCATCTACTACAACCGGAATTCGCTCGCTCCCGTCGCCGCGCTCGGAGCGTTCGCATCGGCGGCACTGCTCGCGGATGCGTGGCGCCGCGGCGATCGGCGCCGCCCCGGGGTGCTCGTCGCGTGCACCGTGCTGCACCTCGTCGTTGCGCTCGGCACCCGCTCGGAGACGACCGTCGCGGCGTGCATCATCGGCCTCGCGGTCGCGCTGCTCGTGCGCGGGGCGGCGTCTGGCGCGGCGCGTGGACTCGCCGGCCGCGCGTGGACCGCGGTGCTGTGGGCCGTCGTGGTGCTGCCGTGGGTGCTGGCGCTCTTGGCGCGCTGGTTCGGACGCTTCACGCGCCCGTTCGGCATCGGCGGCCGCGAGAACCTCTGGATGGCGAGCGTCGACGGCTTCCTCGAGCGGCCATGGTTCGGATGGGGCTGGATGGCGGCGTGGGAGTCGCTGACGTTCTTCCCGCGCGAACTGTGGCTGTGGCGCGAGCGCACCGGCCCCTGGTCGCACAGTTCGTACTACGACATCGCGCTCGGTGGCGGGGTGGTCGCGGTGGCGCTGTTTGCCGTGTTCGTCGCGACGGCGCTGCGCGGCCACCGCGAGCGCGTGGCGGATCGCCGCCTCGGTTCGATCTATGCGGGACTGGCGGTGTTCGTGCTGGCGGCCGCCACGCAGGAGTCGTTCGTCATCGGCAACCACGTGCTCCTGGCACTGATGGTCGCGGGGCTCACCGGCCCGTGGTTCGCTGGCGGCGCTCGGACAGCACCGCCAGCTGCAGCAGCACCAGCACCGAGATGAGCAACCCGACGATCGCACCCATCGCGTAGGTCGACACGGCGACCGTGTCGACGGTGGCGGCCTGGTCGATGATCGTCTCCCCCAGCAACGTGGTCGAGTACGAGCCCATCTCGCCCACCTGTTGCAGGACCGCGACCTGCGAGCGCAGCTCCACCTCGCGGTCGAGCAGCACGGCGCGCTCCGCGTCACTGAGCCCCGATCGGTCGGTGGCTGCGACGGCGTCGGCGCGAAGGCCGATCAGCCGCGCCACCTCGGCGGTCGACGCGCGGTACGACTCGTCGAGGACGGCGGCGAATTCCTCGGCGCCCGCATTCGCGGCTGCGTCGCAGCCCTCGTAGTCGACCTTGTCGCAGTAGAGGTTGAACACGTTGGAGCCGGCGACGAGCAGCGTGTAGATGCTGCGCGACTCCTGGTATTCCTGCTTGATCGCGGCGAAGTCGGTCGGGGCCTGTTCGATGCGCAGCTCCGCGGGGATGCCGAGGCGCTCAGCCCGTGCGAGCATGGTGTCCTCGTTGTTGAACCGCGTCATGGCGCTCGAGGAGCTGAGCAGCGGCGCGAACGCCGACGGGTCGATTCCGATCGCCGCGAGCTGCGGGAGCGGGCTCGATACCTCGTAGGTACGGACCATGTAGACGGTTGCGGGCTTGACGGCAAGCTTGGACTCCTGCGAGAAGAGCAGTCCGGTGCAGGCGGCGACGATCGGCACCGCGATCCACCAGCGCCGAACGAGCGTGCGCCGGATGGTGGCGACCGACGGGATCGAGCGAACCTCGTGCGAGGCCGTGCCGTTCACGGGGACGACCCTAGTTGACCCCGTCGCGAGCGGTGCCTCGTCCGTGCCGACCGGAGTGACACGATGGACACGTGGCACCGGACGACCTGCAGCGCATCCTCGGCTATGCGGGCGCCGTCGACGACCGCACGGGCACCACGGTGCTCGCGCAGGATCTCGTGGTCGTGCCGTGCTGGACGCCCGAGTTCTGCGCGTCGCTCGTGCGCGCGGCGGAGGCCGCGGGCGGCTTTGCCGCCGCGGACGACGACCCGGTGCCGGGCAGCGAGATCTCGCTGATGACCATCAGCCCGCGGCTGTTCGAGGCGGTCACGAACGACATGGGCCGGCGCATCTGGCCGCAGCTCCGACGCCACTGGCCGATGATCGAGTACCACGGCATCCGCGACGCGTTCGTCATCACCTATCGACCCGGCGAGCAGGAGGAGCTGCGCCTCCACCACGACGTCGCGCAGGTGTCGGCGAGCATCAAGCTGAACGACGGCTATTCGGGAGCGGTGCTGGAGTTCCCGCAGCAGGGCGCCGACAACTCGTCGGTGCCGGTGGGCTCGCTGCTGGCGTGGCCGAGCCTCGTGACGCATCCCCACCGCAGCACGCGGATCACCGACGGCACGAAGTACTCGCTGACGATCTGGTTCGAGCTGCCGATCCCGCTCGACTGAGCGGGGGAGCGGCGACCGCCGCGGGGCGGAGCCGCCCCGCGCCCGTCAGTCCGCGGGACGGATCTCGAGCCGGCGGTCGTCGGCGTTGACGCAGGAACCGTCGGAGGTGCGGAACCTCCATCCGTGCAGCGTGCACACGATGTGCTCACCGTCGAGGATGCCGAACTCGCCGAGGTCGGCCTGCCGGTGCGGGCACTGGCGCTGCACCACGAACCCGCCGATGCGCACGGTGTCGCTCGGGGGCGCCGCGGGGGCGGTGCGGCGGACGGCCTCGGCCTCTGCCCGACGCATGCGCTCGACCGAGAGGCTCTTGAAGAAGTTGTAGAGGTGCTCGTTGTACTCGCCGCGCCGCCACGCCGAGAACCGGCACGAGAGGAACAGCGAGTTCGACCAGTCGACGGCGTGGTCGGCGACCACCATCTCGAGGAGGGGCCGTGGAATGGTGAAGCGGAACCCGGTGTCGCGGCCGTCGTGTGCCGAGACGGTCCCCGTGGGAAAGTCCACGAGGATCTCGGCGCCGTCGGTGCGGATCAGGCACGCGTCGCCGATCGCGCGGCGCAGCGTCGGCGCGAGCGCGAGCAGCGGCTCCCACCACGCCTTCAGCGACGCGACGAGGTCGGTCCGGCCGGCCGGCCAGTCGGCCTTCATCCCGTCCAGCCACGGCATCCAGTCGGTCTGGTACTCGCGGAGGTACGCGAGCTTGTGGTCGAAGGGGCGCCGCGCTGCTGCGTCGCCGTCCGGGTGCTCGATGGCGATCGCGCCGTTGCGGACCTCGATGGTCGTGCCGGGCACGTTGAGCAGCCCCGTGCGGTTCGCCGCCGCGAGCCGCGAGTGGAACGCCGTCTGGTCGGGGAAGATCGACGGCTCCTCGCCGGTGACGACGTTGAACCGGAACAGGTCGGGGTCGAGGAAGCACGGCGGGCCGGCGCTCGGCACCACCGCGCGGGCGTCGATGGACTCGACGTAGCGCATGGCGCGAGCGAACTGGCTCTCCACCTTCGCGGCAGCGAGGCGCCGCAGCTCGGCGGGATCCTCCTCGTAGACCATCGGGTACCAGATCGCGCCGCTGAACTGCAGCCAGTGCAGGTCGACGGGTCCGTGTCGGCGCAGCGCCGCGACGTCGCCGGTGCGGCAGTCGTTCTGGTTGACGAGCCGGCCGGTGGGGCTGGAGACGACGAGCGCCGAGTCGCCACCCGGTCCGTCGGTCACCGACGTCTCGACGTGGATGGCGACGCGGAGGCCGCCGCCCAGGTCGACTTCCTCGCCGTCGCGCGTGCGGATGAACGTGCGGAACCCGAGGTGCGAGAGCCGCTGCTCGAGTTCTCGGGTCGGAAAGTCGGGTAGCAGCACGGTGGCGCCGCGGTGGACGTGACCGGCGAGCCACGCCTCGTCGAGGTGGTCGGCGTGCTGGTGCGAGACGTAGAGATAGTCCGTCCGCTCGACGGCGTCGAGCACGCGCGGGGGCAGCCGGTCGTTGCGCGGGAACACGAACCACGATCCGTGGAACGCGGGGATGAACCACGGGTCGCACGTGATGGTGCGGCCGGCCGTCTCGATCAGGATCCCGGCATGGCCGAGCGAGGTTGCCCTCATTGGCCGGTCACGGCACCGGTGGGTCGGTGAACTGCTTCCCCTTGCGGGACACGTGCTCGGTCCAGTCCGCGCCGTTCCAGTAGCGCATCTCGAAGCGGCCCGATGGATCGGCGTACCAGTCCGCGGGTGGAAGCGGCTGGCTGGCCTGCGCGTCGCCGGCGGGCGCCGCCTCTGCCGGAGCTCCGGTGGACGCCACGGCGTATCCGCTGGGGGCCGCGGCTTCCGCCGTCGCGACCGACGGAGCACCGGTGGGACGGCGCACGAACGCGCAGTAGCGGCCGTCGAAGGTGGGCACGATGCTCACGACCTCCCACCCCTCCGCGGACTTGCGGGTCAACTCGGCAGCGAGGGCGTCGGCGCTGCCGTTGGAGAGGATGACCGTCGAGAACTCGTGCATGGACACGGAGGCTACCCCTGCACCTCCGAGCGGCGTCCACGCGGACGCCGAAGTGCGCTCGTAGCCTTGCAGCGTGCGCGGAACGCGGATCGGCTACTTCGGGCCTGCGGGCACGTTCACCGAGCAGGCGCTGCTGAGCCAGCCCGACCTCTCGGCACTCGTGCACGTGCCGTTCCGCACCGTGCCCGACGTGCTGGACGCGGTGACGGCGGGCGAGGTCGACCACGGGTTCGTGCCGATCGAAAACTCGATCGAGGGCACCGTCAACTTCACGCAGGATGCGCTGGTGTTCGACCACGACCTGCTCATCCAGCGCGAGACGGTGCTGGACATCGAGCACTGCCTGGTGGCGCCGCGCGGGGCGACCCTGGCCGGGCTCCGCACGGTGCTGTCGATTCCCGTCGCGTCGGCGCAGTGCCACGCGTACCTGCGGCGCGAGCTGCCCGCCGCCGAGGTGCGGGCGGCGAACTCGACGGCGGAGGCCGCCCGCCAGACGAGCGAGGCCGCCGACCCGACGGTCGCGGCGGTCGCCCCGCGGATCGCGGCGGAGCGCTACGGACTCGAGGTGCTGGCGTCCGACATCGCCGACCACCCCGGCAACCAGACCCGCTTCGTTCTCGTTGGGCGCGAATGGATCCCCGCGCCGACCGGACACGACCGCACCGCTCTCGTCGTGTTCCAGCGCGCCGACGAGCCGGGCAGCCTGATCTCGATCCTGCAGGAGTTCGCGGCCCGCCGGATCAACCTGTCGCACCTGTTGTCGCGACCGACGAAGCGGGGCGGGCTCGGCGACTACTGCTTCGTGATGTACGCCGACGGTCACGTCGCCGACGAGTTGATGGCCGATGCGATGCGAGAGCTGCGCGCGAAGCAGGGCTCGGTGAAGTTCCTCGGCTCGTATCCCGCAGCGGGGGCGCAAGCCACGAGTGCGCGCGAGCACGCCGACGCGCGGTGGCGCGACGCCGACGATTGGATCGCCGCATTGCGGGAGCGCATCGAGCGATAGCGTCGCCACCGGAACGGTGGCAGAGTGGACAATTGCATCCGCCTTGAAAGCGGAAGACCCTTGGGTCCGGGGGTTCGAATCCCTCCCGTTCCGCCGGTAGGCTGATCACATCGGTCGGCGCGCTCGTCGATCGTCCGTTGGAGAGGTGCCAGAGAGGCCGAATGGGGCGCCCTGCTAAGGCGTTGTCCGGGGATTCTCGGACCGTGGGTTCAAATCCCACCCTCTCCGCCATGCGCAACGCGCTCTGCGGGTCGCTGCTCGCCGCCGTGCTGTCGGCCGGTGTCCTCGTCGTGCCCACGGGTGCGTCGGCGGCCGCGGCAGAGACGTGCACCAAGACCCACACGGCGCGCCGCGGCGAGAGCTGGTGGACGATCTCGCGCAGGTATCGCATCACGCTGCGGCGCATCCTCGACCTGAACAACGCGCGAACATCGACGAAGATCCTCATTGGCGACAGTGTCTGCGTGCGCGCTACGCCGGCCCCCACGACGACGGTTCCGCAGGACACGCTTCCCCCTGCGACCACGGTGGCAACAACGGTTCCCTCCGACACGGTGGCGCCCACCACGGTCCCGGCACCTGCGCCGGCGAGCGCGCAGGCGGTCATCCAGATCATCCGGGAGGAGTGGCCCGACCACCTCGAGGAAAAGGCGCTCCAGATCGCGTGGCGCGAGAGCAACTACAAGCCGCGCGTCGTGGGCGGCACGCGCAACTGCTGTTGGGGTCTGTTCCAGATCTTCTACGAGGTGCACAAGGGCTGGTTGCCGACGG
>JAGWXX010000068.1 GCA_018969685.1 Acidobacteriota bacterium
GGGTGCCGATGCCCATGGTGGATCTCACGCCACCAAGGAGCAGCCATGTCCCGCACGACCCTCATCATCCGCTCTGCCGTCGCCCTCTGCGCAGGGGCCGTCCTCAGCGTCGCCGTGGGAACCGGCTCCGTCCGTGCCGCCGAAAGCAGCCAGTCCACCACGCAGGGCGGACCGGCGATGCCGTCCCGCGGCGATGCGGGTCCGGCGGTCGTGCGCCTCCAGCAGGCCCTCGCGGCCAGGGGCATCGCGGTTGCCGGTGGCGTGAGCGGCGTCTACGACGAGGCGACGGCGAGCGCCGTGGCGACTCTGCAGCGCCAGTCCGGCCTGCGGGCCTCCGGAAAGGTCGATGCCCGGACCGCGAAGCTGCTGGGGCTCGCCCCGACGGTGACCGTGACCTCGGCGAACCTCCCCACGTTCGGATCGGCTGGCGACGTGGTGTGGCTCCTCCAGGCCGCGCTGCTCGAGCAGGGCGTCGCAGGAGCCGGCGAGCCCGACGGCCAGTTCGGCGTCGCGACGAGGAAGGCCGTGACGGCGTTCCAGACGCGCCGCGGACTCCGCGCGAGCGGCCGTGTCGACGATGCCACGGCCGCCGCGCTCGGCCTCATCCCCGCGCCGCAGGCACCCAAGGTGGTGACGGCCGCCGCCTCCCCCTCCAAGCCCGCCGCGGGGCCGTTCCCCGCCTACGGCGAGCGCTCCTCCGCCGTGACCGCCCTCCAGCAGCAGCTCATCGCGGCCGGATTTGCGATCGACGGCGGAGCCACCGGCTTCTTCGGTCCGCGCACCAAGGGTGCCGTGGAGGCCCTGCAGCGCCGCCACGGTCTCGCCGCAACGGGCGTCGTCGACGCGGCGACCGCGGCGCGTCTCGGTACGGCTGCCGCTCCGGCCCCTGCTCCGGTCGCGCCGGCGGCACCTGCCCCGACGACGGTCCCCTCCCTCGTGGCCTTCCCCATGCAGGGAAAGTGCTGGTTTGGCGACACGTGGCACGACGCCCGCAGTGGCGGCCGGATGCACGAGGGCACCGACCTGATCGGCGCCGCGGGCCTCGCGATCTACGCGGTGGCGAACGGCACCATCACCCGTACCTACGACGGCCTCGCCCTCGGCGGCAAGTCGCTGCGCCTGACGGCCCCTGACGGCACCTACTACTTCTACGCACACCTCGACTCGTTCGCGCCGGGCATCGGAGCGGGTGTCGGCGTTCGCGCCGGACAGGTCATCGGCTACAACGGCGCGACGGGCAATGCGCACGAGCCGCACCTCCACTTCGAGATCCACCCCGGGGGCGGTGCGGCCGTCAATCCGTACCCCTACCTCAAGGCGATCGACGGCTGCAGGAACACCGCGCTGCTGCCGCAATAGATGGTCGACGGGGGTTGGGCGCGCTCCGGCGTGAGATCCCGGGACGAATGCCCGGCCCCCGTCACCTGGTTCGCTGGTCGGGACCGAGGTGCTCCACGTCGCTGAGCGCAGTCAGGCTGAATGTCCAGCCGTCGCCGAGCTTCATCGCGGAGAGCCTCGTGACGGACGCGTGGCCGATGACGAAGCGCTCCCACTCCCACGGCGTCGGCTGCAGACCGAGGAGGTGGCAGACGACGACGCTGTTGGTCCCGGCGTGGGCGAAGAGCACGATCGTCTCACCCGGATCGTCGATCTCCCAGAGCGGGAGCGGAGACTCCACGCGCCTGACGCCGCGCTGAAGGAGGAATTCGGTGCAACCCGAGTGGATCCTGGCGACGAAGTCCCGGACGGGCTCGCCGCCGGGGATGCCGTCCCACCGCTCCTCGGCTCCACGAGCCATCTCGTCGCGATAGGCGCGGATGTAGTGCTCGGCGGGTTGTCCGTGCCAGTCGGGCTCGCGGATCTCCTCGAGCCACTCCTCGATGACGAGGTCCCGGCCGTGGTGGCCCAGCGTCGGCTCAGCGGTCTGGTGCGTCCGCAGCAACGGCGAGCAGTAGGCGTGGTCGAATTCGGCGGTCCGCATCCGGTCGCCGAGCAGGCGGGCCTGCGACCGGCCCCTGTCGGTCAACGGAGGATTGACGACCGCACGGCCGTCCTTGATCCACTCCGGCTCTGCATGCCTGATCAGGACGATCTCCACGGCGGGCGACCCTAACCGTTGCCGGATGCTGCGTCCTGTCCGGCCACGGTCGTCGTGGTCGGCGGAGCGAAGACGCACGCCTGCATCGCGTTCTGGACCGCCTCCTGGTACACGCGGTCAGAGTCCGCGCCGAGCTCGTCGAACGACTCCCCCACCCATCGACCGACGCACAGCGCCTGCTCGGAGGTGATGGCCATGCCGACCGAACCGGCGATGAGGTAGCCGAACGAACGGAGGCGGGAGGCTTCCGCGTCGTAGATCTGGTCGCCTTCGTCCATCGGCTCGACCACCGGCGGCGGGGGTGGGAGCGTGGTGGCGTCGATGGCGGGCGCGCCGACCGGACCGGGCAGGGTCGTCTCGCACTCGCGTTCGACGTAGGTGCGGATGGACGCGAGCGCCGCGACGTTGTCGGACCGCTCGAGGTTCGAGATGGACGCCGCCACGGCCGGATCGGTCGCACCGATGCTGCCGTCCCAATAGACGTTGCGGAGCGATACCGCGAGCTCCTCGTATGCGCGCAGGAGCGTCGCGAGGTCCTCCGCCGCCTCCGGGGGCGGGAACTCGTTCATGTTCTCGAGGGTCGAGATCAGGCCGAAGACCGACGGCTCGAGCTCCGACGGGGCGGACGTCGAGAGGCTCCCGAGTTGTGCGCGCACCGACACGAGCGACGACTCGAGCGACGGCACGAGTCGGCAGAGCGCGGCGACCTCCTGTGCGCCGGTGCACGCCGCAACCAGCACGAGGAGCGCGACCGGCCACAGCCTCCGAAGCCTCCTCGACACGACGGTGGGCACGGTGCGATTGTACGATCGCGCACGTGACGCGGTCAGGCACGGCCCAGGGCGCGGCACCGCGTCGCACCCCGTGGGCCGTCGCCAAGGTCGCGCTCGTGTCCGTGCTGGTCACGGCCATGCTCGCAATGTGGATCTACGCGTTCTTCCTCGCACCGCGCGAGGCGCGCAACCGGGTCGGCGACCGCGGGTGGGCGGCGCGTGCAGAGCAGCGGTGCATGGTCGAGGTGGTCCGCCGCGCGTCCCTCGCGGACTACCGCAGCATCGAGGACGCCGGCGAGGACGCGCTCCTGCGTCGTGCGGACATCGTGGATGAGGCGACCGACGGACTGGCCGCGATGCTGTCGGACATCGCGGCCCTCCAGGTGGAGGACGCAAAGGGCGCCGCGATCGTCCCGCTCTGGCTCGCGGACTGGCGACGGCACATCGAGGACCGTCGCGCCTACTCCGCCGCTCTTCGCGCGGGACGCAACGACGCCTTCGGCGAGACCCGCACCGACGAGGGCCTCCCGCTGAGCGAGAAGATCGCCACGTTCGCCCAGGAGAACGAGATGCCCTCGTGTCGTCCGCCCCGGGACCTGTCGGTCTAGCCGCCCGTCACCCGCAGTCGAACCAGCCCCTGCCCGGCTCGTATCGTCGGATCACCCGAGCGGGCGCGCCGACGGCGACCGACCAATCCGGAATCTCGCCCGTGACGACCGAGTTCGCGCCGATCGTGACGTGCCTGCCGATGCTCGCACCCGGCAGGATCATCGATCCGGCGCCGATCCACGATCCGTCCCCCACGGAGACGGGCCGCTCGGGCTGCGACTGAGCGGAGATCGGCCGCGTGACGTCCTCGTAGCCGTGGTTCTGGTCGGTGATGTAGACGTGGTGCCCCGTCCAGACGTCGTCGCCGATGCGGATCGACAAGTGGCCGACGATCCCGCTCCCCCGGCCGATGAGGCAGCGGTCGCCGATGGACACCACGGGATCCGTCAGGCACTCCTGGCCATCCACCATTCCGGCCGACAGTGCCACCCCCTCGCCGATCATCGTCCCTGCGCCGATACGGATGTAGCGCTCGTTGATGATGGCGTTCCACGGGAACCTGATCACGCTTCGGTCCCCGAAGGACCCGAATCGCCTGCCGCGCACGGTCGTCGGCCCGATCGACCCGTGGAGCTGCACCCACCCCCAGACCCGCTCGACGAGCCGGTTGCGAAGGGTGCCCATCAGCGTCCGATGCCGGGATCCACCTGGCGTACGCGGTAGCGGAGGCTGAACACGTCGCTGCCGGAGAGGATCGCACCCCGGCCGAGCAGGCGCCCGTGCTCCCAGTTCGACAATCCGAGCTCCGGTCGCCGGAGCGCGTACTGCCCGTCCACCCACCTCGTCATCCCGTCGCCGACGAACGGCGCGTCGAGGGCGTCCCATGCCTCGGCGAAGCGCCGTTCGTCTCCCGTCAGCACGGACACCACGAACCGCGGCGACCAGCGGTTGCACGCGTCGACGGCCGATGCCAGGTCCGGCGATGCGACGACGGAGAACTCTGGTCGGTCGTCCCACTCCCGCTCCGTCGACAACCCCTCGTCGGACACCCGGCGCAGCTCGCAGCCCGCAAAGTCGGAATCGTCCACACCGGCGCCGAGGTGGACGATCGGGGTCGTGCCCCTCCGCTCCGCGGCCGCTCGCGCGCCGTCCGCAACCGCGCGACCGTGCGATGCGGCAGCCTGACCGACCAGGCAGACCACGTTCAACGTGTTGCACACCTTCCGGTCCAGCGACCGCTCCACGACCGCCTGCACCCGGTCAGTGGACGCGTCCCCGCACACGAGCATCCACGCTCCGCCCGTTCCGTGCAGGCTGGCCGGGACACCGTGCTGACGCGCCACCGCGCCGAGGTCCCGCACCGTCGGGCCGCTGCCGCGTGCGACCGCGAGGCTCAGGCCGGTCTGCGCCATGAGCGCGAGTGCACCGCCGTGGCTGGGATCGTCGAGCAGGACGACGGAGTCCTCCGGCAGTCCCGCCCGACGGAGGCTCGGGCCGACGAGGTGCTCCATGATCGCGCGCGCCGTGCCGAGCGCATCGCTGCCGATGCGAAAGACGCACGAGTTTCCACCCCTCAGCACCCCGGTTGCATCGGTGAACACGTTCGGCCGGCCCTCGAAGACGAACCCTACGACGCCGAGCGGGGCGCGACGCACCTCGATGCTCCAGCCGTCGTGCTGGACGCGCTCGACGACCGATCCCCTCGTGTCGGCCTGGTCCGCCCAGATGTCGAGCGCCTCGACCATCGCGGCACGCATCCGGCCGTCGAGACGCAACCTGCCGGTCGCCCGTCCCCGCGCAGCCGCCGACCCAACGTCCGCCTCGTTCGCGCGGCCGACGGCGGCGAATGCGCCGTCGTCACCGAGCAGTGCCGCGAAGGATCGATAGAACTCGCTGATCGACGCGGACTCCATCCGCGACAGCGCCGGCAGCGAGGCGGCCGCCCGACCCACTGCTCCGCGAGCCTGTTCCATCGACTGCTTCGGAACCACGAGCAGTCGATCCGGGGGGACGCCGACGACCCAGTCGCCCTCGACCCAACCGTCCGGAACCGGCACGGGCCGGCCCTCGACGACGACCACGGGGCGATCCACGCCGCAAGCGTAGAGCGGTACCCTCCGGAGGTGGCCGACGAGCGCGTGTGGTTCCGGCAGTGGCTGTCGGGACGGGACTACGCCGTGACGGATCCAGTCGCGGCACAGATGGCGAACCACGTCTACGCGATCGGCGATGCCGAGACCCGCGAGTGCGTGCTCGTCGACCCCACCTACGACGTCGCAGGTCTCGTCGAACTGGCCGCCGCCGAGGGCATGCGCGTCGTCGGCCTGCTGGCCACGCACTACCACCCCGACCACGTGGGCGGCAGGATGATGGGCCACTCCATCGAGGGCGCAGCGGAGCTGGTCGGCACGACCGGCGTGCCCGTGCACGTGCACGCCGACGAGGCTCCGTGGGTCGTCCGTACGAGCGGGTTGTCCGGCTCGGACCTCGTGCTGCACGGTTCGGGCGACGTGGTCACCGTCGGCGAGGTGCGGATCGACCTGCTGCACACCCCGGGCCACACGCCCGGAAGCCAGTGCTTCCTCGTCGACGGGCGCCTCGTCGCCGGCGACACGCTGTTCCTGGACGGCTGCGGGCGCACCGATCTGCCGGGCGGTGATCCCGCACTGCTCTTCGAGAGCCTGAAAGTGCTCGCTTCACTGCCCGACGACACGGTGGTCTTTCCCGGGCACCACTACTCCACGGACGACTCCAGCCCCCTCGGATCCGTGAAGACCCGCAACATGGTGTTCAAGCCCCGTACGGCCGAGGAGTGGCTCCGGATCTTCGGCTGACGCTCAGCCCACCAGCGACGCTGCAAGTGGTGCCACGCTTCCGAGCGCACCCGCCACGAGCAATGCGACCACGAGCCTGGAGAACGCGGCTCCTCCGACCCTGTCGCGGAACCGAAACCCGAGCCGCGCTCCGACGGCGACTGCAGGAAGGGCGGCCGCGGAGATCGCCGCGACGCGCGCCTCCACCGAACCCGTGACCGCAAAGACGCACGACGCCGCGCCGCCCGTCGCGGCGAACACCAGGGCAAGCGTCGCCCTGAAGACGTCCGTCGGGACGCCCTGTGCGCGGAGCGCCAGCACGAGCGGGGGTCCGTTCGTGGACGTCGACGTCAGGAGGATCCCGCTGACGACACCCATCGACCGGTCGAGCACGGGCCGCATTCCGGTGCCCGATGTGGTGCGGGTGACGACGACCGTGCCGCCGAGCACGGCGATTCCCACGATGGCGCGAAGGACGTCCGGCGACGCGAGATGGAAGAGCGCAAACCCGATCGGGGCGCCTGCGAGCGAGCCCCACAGGTACCGTCGCGCCCGGATCCCGTCGATGCTGGTGCGGAGGAGTGCGGCCTGATAGCCGCTGTTCGCCGTCCCCACGAGGGTCGAGAGCACCACCGCTTCCTTCACCGGCAACAGCACGGCCAGCGCCGGCACCGCCAGCAGCGCAAATCCGAATCCCGCGACGCCCTGTGCGAATGCGACGGCACACGCGACTGCCGCGACCGCGACGATCGTCGTGATCACCGGACGATCGCCGCGATCGCCGCCGCAAACACCTCCGTGTGCCGGTCGACGTCGGCGATCGTGTGCATGGGGGACATCAGCGCCATGTTGTGGAATGGCGTGAGCAGGACCCCCCTGTTCAGCGCCCAGAGATGGAGGAAGGCCTCGAGCTCGTGGTCGACGGCTGCTGCTGCCTGTGCGCCGCTCCTGGGCGGAGCGGAGAACCAGTATTCCGCGCGGCAGCCGAGGCGCTGGACGTGCCAATCGAGGCCCTGCGCCGCGACCACCCCTGCGACGCCCTCCGTCCATCGCTCAGCCAACGGCTCGGCGACGTCGAACTGCGCGGCCGTCAGGGACGACTCCAGCGTCGCGCGCATGGCCGACAGCGCGAGGGCGCTGCCGGCAAGCGTTCCTCCGACACCCGACACGTCGATGTCGTCTGCGCCGAGGGACGCCTCGATGCGGTCCGCGACCGCGGCGCTCATGCCGTAGGCGGCGACCGGAACCCCACCTCCGATGGTCTTGCCGATGACGAGGAAGTCCGGCTCGAGACCCCAGCGCGCCGTGCAGCCGCCCGGCCCCGCGCAGATGGTGTGCGTCTCGTCGATGGCGAGGAGCACGTCGTGGCGCCGCGTGAGTTCCCGCACGCCCTCCAGATACCCGTCCTCGGGGAGGACGATGCCGATGTTGGTCAGCGCCGGCTCGATCAGCATCACGGCGACGTCGCCGTGCGCGAGCGCAACTTCGAGCGCCGCGAGATCGTTGAACGGAACCGCCCTGGTCGTGAGCGAGGGGTCGACCTGGGGACCGACGGCCCCGGGCCTGCTGACGGTGCGACCGGCGGCGTCGAGCACGACGAGCGTCTCGTCGACCGTCCCGTGATAGCACCAGTCGTGCACCACCACCTTGGGCCGACCCTGGAGGTGCCGTGCGAAGCGCAGCACGAAGCGGTTCGCATCGGTGGCGCTCAGGCAGAATTGCCACTTCGGCAGACCGAACCGCCCGGCGAGGTTCGCCGCCACGATGCCGGCATCGGGGCTCGGCAGCATCGTCGTCAGTCCTTTTCGGGACTGTGCAGCAAGCGCGGAGGCGACCGCACCCGACGCATGTCCCGTCATCGCGCCCGTATCGCCGAGGCAGAAGTCGACGTACTCGACTCCGTCCACGTCGGTGAAGCGCGACCCTTCGGCACGGTCCACCACGATCGGGAAGGCGCCAGGCCAGCGCACCATCCACGGCATCGGGACACCCGACACGAGGTGCTCCCGGGCGGTCGAGACCAGTTCGGCCGACCTGGGGTGCCGCTCCACGAAGAGACGTTCCTCCGCCGCGCGGGCCTCCCCGAGGCGGGCGCGATCCACCGACGGCACGTTCCCAGTCTGCCCGACGGCGCTCGGTACGCTCGCCCCGTGCAGGTGCTCCCCGCGATCGACGGCCAGCGCCTGTTGCGGCGCATCAAGGACCTCGCCGCAACGAGCCCGATCGACGGGGGCGGCTGCAGCCGACTCGCCCTCACCGACGACGACCGTCGCGGCCGCGACCTCGTCGTTGCATGGATGCACGACCTGGGGCTCGACGTCCGCATCGACGGGGTCGGCAACGTCGTCGCGACCTGGCACGTCGGCTCGGGCGATCCGGTGATGACGGGTTCGCACATCGACACGGTCCGCACCGGCGGCGTGTACGACGGAAACCTCGGGGTCCTCGCGGGACTCGAGGTCATCGAGACCTGCCAGCGCAACGGCCTCGTACCGCCGAGACCCCTGTCGGTGGCCTTCTTCACCAACGAGGAGGGCGCGCGCTTCGCGCCGGACATGCTCGGATCGCTCGTCTACGTCGGCGGCATGAGCATCGAGGAGGCGCTCGACGTGCGCGCCATCGACGGTGCGCGGCTCGGTGACGAGCTCGACGCAATCGGCTACCGGGGTGGCGAGCCGCTTCCCGCGCGCCCTCCGCACGCGTTCGTCGAGCTGCACATCGAGCAGGGACCCGTGCTGGAGGAGGCGGGTGTCGTCATCGGCGCCGTCACGGGCGTGCAGGGCATCTCATGGCAGGAGGCCACGGTCACCGGTCAGTCGAACCACGCAGGCACGACGCCGATCCGGCTCCGCCGCGATGCCGGGCTCGCCGCCGCCCGGATCGCCGTGTTCCTCCGCGAACTCGCCGACCGCTACGGCGGCGACCAGGTG
Organism: Acidobacteriota bacterium; assembly: GCA_018969685.1. Taxonomy (GTDB): domain Bacteria; phylum Actinomycetota; class Acidimicrobiia; order Acidimicrobiales; family Ilumatobacteraceae; genus UBA3006. The sequence continues at coordinate 9,164 of JAGWXX010000068.1, forward strand.
TGCACGGTGGGCAAGCTCGACCTGTTCCCCGACCTCGTCAACGTCGTCGCCGCCCGCGCGGTGCTGACGCTGGACGTCCGGAACACCGACGAGTCCGCGCTCGGCCGGGCGGAAGCCGAGATCGACGCCT
>JAGWXX010000069.1 GCA_018969685.1 Acidobacteriota bacterium
GACCGAGCGCCTCATGCGGCGCGTCACCACGCACTCCGTCGTCGTCGGATCCACCGTGCACCGCGACCTGGTGGCGGCTCGCGTCGTCGACGCCCGGCGCTCGAGCGTCATCAACCCGGGCGTCGAAGTGTTCGCCCTCGCCGACCGGTCGGAGGCCCGCCGAGCGCTCGGGCTGCCCGTCGACGGCGACGTCGTCATGTACGTCGGACGACTCGCGCAGATCAAGCGGCCCGACCGGTTCCTCGACCTCGCCGACGACCTCGCGGCGAACCGCGACGCGACCTTCGTGCTGGTCGGCGACGGGCCGCTCGGCGACGAGTGCCGGGCTCGGACCGCCCGCATGCCGAACGCCGTGGCACTCGGATGGCAGCGCGACCTCGGCACGCTGCTGGCAGCGGCCGACGTCGTGGTGCTGTGCAGCGACAACGAGGGCGTGCCGTTGCTGCTGATCGAGGCCGCCCTTGCGGGCAGGCCGGTGGTGACGACGGACGTCGGTGCGGTTCGCGACGTGGTGCGCGACGGCGACACCGGGGTGGTCGTGCCTGCCGGCGACCGTGTCGCGCTCGCCGGTGCGGTGCGGTCGCTGCTCGCCGATCCGGACCTGCGCGCGCGACTCGGCGAGGCGGCGCGCAATCGCGCGCTGCGGGAGTTGACCGCCTCCGCGGCGGTCGACCGGCACGTCGAGCTATACCGCTCGCTAGTCGCCGAGCGTCGGGCGCGCTAGAGGCGCTCGCCCAAGCCGCTCGCTGGTCGCCGAGCGGCAAGCGCGCTAGAGGCGCTCGCGCGATCCGTTCGCCGGGCCACCCGCGTTGACCGCGTCGAACACCGGCTTGCCCAGCCGTTCGAGCTCGGCGATCGGCCACTCCGGCGACGAGACGAGGATAATCGCCGCGTCGAACGGCGTCGCCGCCACGCGGGAGGGATCGACCGACTCGAGACGGCCACCACCGTGCAGGTCGATGGCCGGCACGTGCGGGTCGCAGTACGCGATCGTCGCACCCTGGCGCTGCAGCAGCTCCATCACGTGGATGGCGCGCGAGTTGCGCACGTCGCGCACGCCCGACTTGAACGCCGCGCCGAGGCACATGATCGTGGATCCCTTGATGGTCATGCCGTGGCGGTTCAGCTGGTCCTGCAGGCGCCACACCACGTAGTTCGCCATCTGCGAGTTGACGTCGGCAGCGAGCTCGATGAAGCGCGTGTGGAAGTCGAACTCGCGCGCCTTCCACGCCAGGTAGTGGGGATCGACGGGGATGCAGTGGCCGCCCGGGCCGATGCCGGGGTAGAAGGCCTGGAAGCCGAACGGCTTGGTCTTCGCGGCGTCGATCACGCTCCACACGTCGATGCCCATCTCGTGGCAGATCTGCGCGAGCTCGTTGACGAGCGCGATGTTGACGGCCCGGTAGGTGTTCTCCAGCAGCTTCGCCATCTCGGCCACTGCGGGCGAGCCGACGGGGTGCACGAGGTCGGGCGCGTCCATCAGCGCGGCGAGCAGCGCGCTGCTGCGCGCGGTGCACTCGCCCGACAGCCCGCCGACGACCTTCGGCGTGTTGCGGATGCCCCACACTGCGTTGCCCGGATCGACGCGCTCAGGCGAGAAGGCGAGGTGGAAGTCGCGTCCCGCGACGAGGCCCGTCGACTCGAGGATCGGCTTGACGAACTCGGTCGTCGTCCCCGGGTACGTGGTCGACTGGAGGACGACGAGCATCCCCGCCTTCAGCACCGACGCCACCGTCTCGGTCGCCGACTTCACGTACGAAAGATCCGGCGTCTTCGCCTTGTCGAACGGAGTCGGCACGCAGATGAACACCACGTCGCACCCGCCCAGCGCCGCGCGCTCCGACGTCGCCGAGAACCGGTCGTCCGCCCGCAGCGCGGCGACCCGGGACGGAGCCACGTCGTCGATGTGGCTCGCCCCGCCGTTCAGGAGCGAGACGACCGGCTGCGACACGTCGAAGCCGACGGTCGGGAAGCCCGCCTCTGCGAACGACACCGCCAGCGGCAGGCCCACGTAGCCCAGGCCCACGACGCCCACCACGAGGTCGCGCCGGCCGACCCGCTCTGCGAACTGATCGGCGCCCATCCCGCTGGGTGATGCTAACGACCCCGTTTCGCGGCCCATCCCCGCCGAAGTTCGGCCGTGCGGCGGCAGGGTTAGGCTCGCTGACCGATGTCCGACGATCGCGACACGCTGATCAAGGAACTGCTCGCCGAGTCGTTCGGGCTGCGCACCAAGGCGGAGCAGCTCAGCCAGTACGTCGAGACGCGGGTCGCCGAACTGGTGAAGGTCCGCAAGGCCCTGGGAACCCACGAGACCGGGGAGGCCCACCGGAGGCTGACCGAGGAAATCGCCGCCCTGCGCGCCGGGCTCGAGGACGTCACCCGCCAGCGCAACGAGATGCAGTCTCGGCTCGACGACCTGCTGGCCAGCCACGAGCGGCTCGCCGAGACGCTCACCGCCGCGTCCGACCAGCGCGACCGGCTGCGTGCCCGCCTCGCGGAGGTGGAGGGATCGCGCGAGTTCCGCCTCGCCCGGCGGCTCGCCGCGCTGCTCCCGTTCCTGCGGTCGGTGTCCTGACGTGTCCGACCCGATTCCCGTCATCATCAACGTCCGCGACCGGTTGGAGCCCCTGAAGGCGCTGGTCGCCTGGATCGAGTCGACCGGACGCTGCGAGATCTGGCTGTGCGACAACGACAGCACGTTTCCGCCGATGGTCGAGTGGCTCGCCGCGAGCCCGCACCACGTCGTGCGGCTCGGCGCCAACCTCGGCCACCGCGCGCCGTGGTTGAGCGGACTCGTCACCGAACTCGGCCTCGACCGGCACTTCGTGGTCACCGACCCCGACGTCGTCCCGAGCGAGGAGGTCCCCGACGACGCACTCGACGTGTTCCGTTCGGTGCTGGATTCCGACCCGACGCTCGACAAGGTGGGCTTCAGCCTGCGCCTCGACGACCTGCCGCAGCACTATGCGCACCGTGACGACGTCGTGCTCTGGGAGTCGCAGTTCTGGCGGCGGCGGCACGCGAGCGGGCACTTCATCGCCGAGATCGACACCACCTTCGCGATGTACCGGCCCGGCGAGCACCACCAGAACAACCGGGCCGTGCGCACCGCGCCGCCGTACACCGCGCGGCACATGCCCTGGTACCAGGACTCGGCGAACCCCACCGCCGAGCACCGCTACTACGTCGAGCACGCCGATTCGCTCATCATCAACTGGGACAAGAAGGAGCTGCCCGCCTCGCTGCGGGCGCACCTGAGGGTGCTGCGCACCGAGCACGCGGCGGGGAGGGCCTGATGGCGGGTCCCGCGATCTCCGTCCAGCACGTCTCGAAGAACTTCCGGCTCTACCACGAGCGCAACCGCTACATCAAGGCTGCGCTGCTGCGCGGCCGCAGGGCCCGCTACGAGGAGTTCTGGGCCCTCGACGACGTGTCGTTCGACGTGCCGCACGGCGCAACCGTCGGCATCATCGGCTCGAACGGCTCGGGCAAGAGCACGATGCTCAAGTGCCTCACCGGCATCTACCGCCCCGACCGCGGATCGATCGCCGTCGACGGCTCGGTCGCCGCACTGCTGGAGCTCGGCGCCGGCTTCCACCCCGAGCTCTCGGGGCGCGAGAACGTCTTCCTCAACGCCGCGATCCTCGGCATGTCGAGGGCGGAGGTGAACCGGAACTTCGACAGCATCGTCGAGTTCGCCGGGCTCGAGCGCTTCATCGACACCCCGGTCAAGAACTTCTCGTCGGGCATGACGGTCCGCCTCGGGTTCTCGATCGCCACGCACGTCGAGCCGGAGATCCTCCTGATCGACGAGGTGCTCACCGTCGGCGACCAGGCCTTCCAGCGCAAGAGCAGCGAGAAGATCGAGCAGTTCCGCCGCGACGGGCGCACGATCGTGGTCGTCAGCCATGCACTGTCGGCGATCCTCCAGCTGTGCCGCGAGGTGATCTGGCTCGAGAAGGGCACGATGCGCAGCTACGGGCCCGCCGCCGACGTCGTCGCCGAGTACACGGGGCAGAGCTACGAACAGCACTCCTCGGAGGACGCCGACCACAAGCAGCGCTGGGGGACCGGCGCGGCGATCTTCACCTCGGTGCGCATCCTCGACCGCGCGGGCGAGCGCACCGACCGCATCGGCACCAACGAGCCCGTGACGATCGAGTGCGACGTGATCCCGCAGGAGCGCCTGGACGCCCCGGTCGTGCGCGTCGTGCTGAGCGACCTCGCCGGGACCGTGCTGTGGGCCTCGTCGTCGCTGGCCGCCGAGCGGCCCATCGCACGCATGAGCGAGGCGACGACCATCTCCGTCGACGTGCCGTCCCTGCCGCTGCTCGAGGGCTCGTACTTCCTCTCCGTCGCGATCACGGACGCCACCGGCACCACCGAATTCGACCACTGTCGCAACTGGTGCCGGCTCGACGTGCGCCAGACCCGTCTGTTCGACGAGGGCGTCGTGGCCGTGCCAGCCACGTGGCGCATCGCGGGCTCGACGAGCCGCAGCGCCTAGCCGTCGGTCGGGCTCAGAGCTCCTCGGCGACCCGGCGCGACAGCCGGATGAAGATCGCGTAGCCGAGCACGAACGACACGAGGGACACCGCCACGAGGTACGCGATGCGCCCCCAGTGCGGCTGTGCACCCGAGTAGAGCATGGTGCGGAACTCCGTGATGAAGACCGCCATCGGGTTCCACTCCCACAGCGCCTCGATCGGCTGCGGCAGCTTCCCCTGCAGCTTGTCGGGCGAGTAGACGATCGGGGTGCCGAAGAACAGCACCTGCGAGACGATCGTCCACAGGTAGCGCAGGTCTCGGAAGTAGACCGCTCCGGCACTGAACGCGAGCGCGAATCCGGTCGCGTAGACGGCGAGCACGACCATCAACAGCATCGCGACCGGGATCCACGGCCACAGCGGACTGCCGAACAGGATGAGCGCCACCGTCAGCAGTCCCATCTCGATCGAGAACTGCACGAGACCGAAGATCGACTGCGCGAAGACGAGGGACTCGCGCGCAAAGGCGACCTTTCGCACGAGACCCGCGTTGCCGATGAGCGACCCCATGCCGAGGTTCGTCACGAGCAGGAAGAAGCCCCACGGCAGGATCCCGCACAGCAGGTACAGGCCGTACAGCTGCAGCCCCGACGGATCGCCGACGGGCGCCGTCGCCCCGAAGACCACCGCGAACACGAACGTGTACACGAGCATGGTCGACAGCGGATTCAGCATCGACCACGCCCACCCCAGGAGGGAGCGGCGGTACTTGGCCCGCAGCTCCCTCAGGGTGAGGTTCCAGAGGAGGTTGCGCGATCGGCGCAGTTCTTCGAGGTGCTGAAGAATGATGCCGAGACTGTATCCCCGCGCCGCCTCGCGGCAGCCGTCAGTTGACGGCTGCCGCGGTGGCGATGGTGAGACGGTGCAGGTCGACGAGCTCGTCCATGGTCGCGCCACCCTCGCGGATGTAGCCGCCCGCGAGGGTGAACGCCACCGGGACCTGGTTGGCCCATGCCCACGCGAAGACCATGCGCTCGCGCTCCGCGATCACCTCGGTGGTGATCCCGGTCACGCCCGCCGCATCCTCGTGCGGGTCCATGCCCGCATTGAAGATGACCACGTCGATCGATCCCGGATCGACGACGTTCGCCAGCTCGCGGTCGATGACCTCGAGGTAGTTCGACCCCGTGGCCATCACCAACCGCGAATTTGCGACGTCACGGTACGAGTCGAAGCCGAACACCGAGATGTCGAGCTGCTCGATGCCGTCGACCCCGTCGATCAGGGACGCGGTGCCGCCGCCGCAGTGCGCGTCGACGTCGAGGATCAGCACGCGCCTCGCACCCGCGTCCAGCGCCGCCAGCGCCGCCGCAACGAGACCGTTGAACGTGCAGTACCCGTCGCCCCGTTCGTACTTGGCGTGGTGCAGACCACTGGACAACGCGCCCGAATTGCGCCGGGTGCGGTATGCCTCGAGCACCGCGTCGCGCACGGCGCCGTTGCTGATGGCCACCGAGGCGAAGAGCCACTCGTCCCAGCCCTTGCCGTTGCTCCACGCCAGGTGGGTCGGGTCGCCGCCGATCACCGCCGCGACGTACGCCGGGTCGTGGACGCGCTCGAACTCCTCGCGCGTCATGGGAACGGGCTCGACGACGCGCACCCCTGGCATGGGCCGTTCGACGAGCGAGTCGGCGACGAAGCCGCCCTTGATGAAGGTCTCGAACACGATCTTCGTGAGGGCCCGCCCGAAGAAGATCGCGATGTCGTTGATGGTGTCCATTGGCGGTGTTGCTCCTTGTGGGTTGGATGACGGATGGATGGGTTGACGCGACGGGCCGCCCACCGGCGAGGTGCCGGTGGGCGGCCCGTCATGAGAAAGACGCACGAAGGCGCCCGCGGCGTGACGTGGGGCTAGGACGCGTCGCCCGGATCGCGGGGCAGATCGGGATCCTCCCCCGCGAGGAACCGCTTCTTGCGGTTCCTCGACCACTCGCGCTCCGAGGCATACGAGTTCTTCGTCCGCGACGCCGAGATCCGTCCCGAGTCGATCTCCCATTCGTCGCGCTCGATCTCGTCGAGCTCCTCCCTCATGGCCGGATAGCGCATGGCGATCCGCTTGGCCTCCGACAGGCGCGCCCGCGCTCCGTCGGTGTCGCCCTTCTTCGCCAGCTCGAGCGCGTCGCGCCGCGCCCGGACCGCGAGCAGGATCTCCACCTGCTCGACGACCCCCGCGTCGGGTGCCACGCGGTCGGCGTCGGCGCCGGTCGCTGCACCGATCTCGACGGGGATGGTGGTGGAGTGCATCGCCACCCCGCCACCCGTCACGTCGGCCCAGCGGATCTGGACGTCCGCCACCTTCACGGTGCCGGGCTCCCCGATTGCTGCGACGTTGATCTGTGCGAGGACCGACCGAACCTCGTCGCCGAACGCGTCGCCGACGTCGACCCGCACGGCGCCGTCGACGCACGTCGAGGGGTACTTGCTCAGCAGCTCGACAGAACCCGTGCGGGGGTCGGGGGCGATCTCCACGACGATGTTCTGGGCGACGACCGATGCCAGGCCCTCGAACTCCTTCCGGAAGACGGTCGGTGCGTGGTCGGGCCCCTCGCAGAAGTAGTCCTCGCCGCCGCCGGCGTCCGCGAGTCCCGCGCACAGTTCCTCGTTGAAGCCGTCACCGAACCCGATGACCGACGTGGTGATCTCCCGTGTACGGCCGCCGCCGACGATGCCCGTCAGCAGGGCGGGGTCGACGATGCCCACGTTCGCGTCGCCGTCGGTGAGGACGACGATGCGCTTGCTCGCATCCGTGCGGCCCTTCTGGACCATCTCGTCGTAGCCGCAGAGCCAACCGCCACTGAGGTTCGTGCTCCCGCCGCTCCTGATACCCGCGAGGACGTGGTTGACCTCGTCGACCCCGTGGGTGCCGAGCGGCAGGACCATCTGCGCCTCGTCGTCGAACGTGACGATGCCGAGCCGGTCGTCCGCCGTGAGCAGACGTGCCAGCTGTGCGACCGCGCGCAGCACCGAGCGCAGCTTCCCTCCCGACATCGATCCGGAACGGTCGATGACGACGGTGACGTCGATCGGTCGGCGGTTGGTCGCGGCGGCCGGCGGGGCCTGCAGTTCGATGAGCAGGTGGACGGTGCCGTCGACGTCGACCGCGACGACGTTCCTGTCGAGTCGTGTACGTGCCTTCATGAGGTGACCTCCTTGGTCGGTGTGGTGCCCGGTGGACGGACCGCCGGCTCCGGCGAAAGGGAGAATCCGTCGCCGGCGGCCCGTACATGGATGACGCACGAAGGGGTCACGCGTGTGATCCCCCTGTGCAGGGAGGGCCCGGCAACCGGCGCATTCGCGCCTGCATAGGGTTCCCCGCAATGGAGACGCACGATGACGCCCCCGGCGTGACGTCCTTCGAGGAGGCGCAGCGGGACGTGCGCGCAGGCGGCGATCCCGTCACGGCGGCTCGGCGCGTCGTGGCCGCCATGACCGGCGACGAGCTGCTCTGGTGCCTCGATGGCGACGCGCCCACGTGGGCGGGGCTCGAGTTCCTCGGCAAGGGCGGCTACCACGAGTCCCCGTTCTTCGCCGCCCGGGTCCCCCGCGTCGGGCTGCCCGGCATCGCGTTCTCCGACGGACCCCGGGGAGTGGTGATCGGCAACGCCACGTGCTTCCCGGTGTCCATGGCGCGCGGCGCGACGTGGGATCCCGACCTCGAGGAGCGCGTCGGCGACGCGATCGGACGGGAGCTCCGGGCGTCGGGTGCGACGCTGTACGGGGGCGTCTGCGTCAACCTCCTGCGCCATCCGGCATGGGGCCGTGCACAGGAGACCTACGGCGAGGATCCCCACCATGTCGGCGAGCTCGGCGCCGCGCTCGTCCGCGGCGTCCAGCGGCACGCGATGGCGACCGTCAAGCACTTCGCCGTCAACTCGATGGAGAACGCCCGGTTCCGCGTCGACGTCCGGGTCGACGAGGTCGCCCTGCACGAGGTGTACCTCCCCCACTTCCGGCGCATCGTCGACGAAGGCGCCGCGTGCGTCATGAGCGCCTACAACCAGCTGAACGGCACCTACTGCGGCGACCACCACGGGCTGCTGACCGGAATCCTGCGCGACGAATGGGGGTTCGACGGCTTCGTCATCAGCGACTGGATCTTCGGCATGCGCGACGCAGCCGAATCGCTGCGCGCCGGGCTCGACATCGAGATGCCGTACCGGATGGTCCGAGCCACGCACCTCCCCGCGGCACTGGAGGCCGGCGCCGCAACGTGGGATGACGTCCACGCGGCCGTCACGCGGATCGTCGCGACGCTGCTGCGCTTCGACGCCGTCCTGTCGGCACCCCCGCCGGGAGCCGAGGCGATCGGCTCGGATGGGCACGTCGCGCTCGCCCGCGAGGTGTCGGGCCGATCGGTCGTGCTGCTCAGGAACGAGCCGGTGGCCGGACGACCGGTCCTGCCGCTGGATGCCTCGTCGCTCCGTTCGATCGCGGTGATCGGCGCGCTCGCCGACCGGGTGAACCTCGGCGATGGCGGGTCGAGCGACGTGTTCTCGCTCGACAACGTGACCGTCCTCGCCGGCATCGCGGCCGCGGCGCCGCACGCCGAGGTGGTGCACCATGACGGCGACGCGCTCGATGGCGCAATCGAGGCGGCTCGCGGTTCGGACGTGGCGATCGTCGTGGTCGGCTACACCGCCGACGACGAGGGCGAGTTCATC
>JAGWXX010000070.1 GCA_018969685.1 Acidobacteriota bacterium
ACGGTGCACAGCACCGAGACCGTCCCCGCCGCGAGCGACTCGACCAGGAGGTCCTGGGACTCGCCCGGCTTCAGCATCCGCGTCTCCAACCCGGCCTCGACGACCCTGAAGTTGTGCTCGACCGAGCCCGCGTTGACGACGTGGAACGTCACGTCGCCCGGTGGCACGGACACCGGATCCAGGGTCACCGCGAACTCGCTGAGGGTCACGTGTACCGTCGTCGGCGCCCCGCCGGCGGCCGACGCACGCTGGTCGTTGGAGACCGCGGCAACGCCGACCGCCCCGATCACGAGCAACGACGCAGCGACGGTCGCTGCGAGCAACGCCACGAACGACCGCACGAACCGCGCATCGCCCGACTCCACTTCAGTAGCCACAGGGGGTTCCCTTCCTTTCACGCGCTGATCGGAGCATTCCGATGCCACGCAACTCCACGCGACGCCACAACGGTAGCCAGTCGACTCCGAATGCGGAGTCCTCGAGGATCGTGCGGCGGACCCGGAGTTAGGCGAGCCTCACGACCGCGGCGACGGCACCCCGCAGGACCGATACGTCGCAGCCGCCCTCGATGCGGATCACCGCATCGAGGTGGTCGAGTTCATGGACGCGCCCGTCGACCGACACCGACGACTCGCCGCATGCGACGAACGCGGAGACTCCCGTCCTCGACGACCCCTGCTCCAGCACCGCGACGTCCCGCCACGGCGAGCCGTCGCGCCACATCAGGTTGACCGCCTGCACCGGCCCGTCCCAGATGCGCGCGTGCACCGCATCGTCGCCGTCGAACCGCGCCACCGCGCACGGGCCGCACGCGACGTCGCGCCCGTTCACCTCCAGCGTGACGCCCGATCCGCCGGCCACGCAGAACACCCGGTGCACGCCGGGGAAGGACGAAAACGGCACGTCGCGGTCGATGTCGGCGGTCGACAGCCGCCAGATCCAGTCCGTGTCGCGGTCGGCGTCGATCTCGTACTGCACGCCGAGGCCGTTGCGCCACGGCACCCCTGGGCGATCCGACCGTCGCTGGACGATCACGGGCAGTAGCGGGCGCCCTTGTCGCGGAACCTCTGCACCGTCGCCAGCTGCGCGTCGGTCACACCGATGGCCGTGGCGAGGTCGACGCTGCAGATGATCGTGCCGTCGAACTTCGCATTCGTGAAGTTGGCGCCGGCCACGACTGCGCCGGTGAGGTTCGCGCTCGTCAGGTCGGCGCCGGTGAAGTCGGCGCCCGTCAGGTCCGACCGGATGAAGATCGCCTGCTTGAGGTTCGCGCGCACGAACTTGGCTCCTGCAAGGCGGGCGACGCTGAAGTCGGTGAACTCCAGCTTGAGGAGCGAATAGTCCACCCCTTCCAGGAACGCGAACTGGCACTTCAGGAGCGACACGCACCGGAACTCGGTCTCAGGGACGGTCGTCGGCGGCACCGTGGTGGACGGCACCGTCTCGGCGGTGGTCGCCACCTCTGCATCACCTGCCTGAGTCCCCTCGTCCGACGCACCCCCGTCGTCGGCGGGCTGCTCGTCCGGTGCACCGGAGTCCGACGTCGTCGTCGTCGCAGGCGAGATCGCGGAAGGATCGATGGCGCACCCCGCGAGGACCACGGCCGCAGCCACGGCAGCGAGGACCCGGATCCGTGCTGCCATGCCCCGAGATTAGGGGGCGGGATTCGTTAGGTTGCGTCACCATGGCGGAACTCAGCGGACGCAGCGCACTCGTGACCGGCTCTTCCAGCGGCATCGGCGAGGCCATCGCCCGCCGGCTCGGCTCGCTCGGTGCGGAGGTCGTCGTCAACTCCGCGACCTCGGCCGAGGCCGGCGCCAGGATCGCCTCCGAGATCCCCGGCGCGACCTACGTGCAGGCCGACATCAGCGATCCCGACGGGGTTGCACGGCTCGTCGGCGAGTGCCGCGACCGGTGGGACCGGCTCGACATCCTCGTGAACAACGCGGGATGGACCACGCTGGTACCGCACCACGACCTCGACGCGCTCACCGACGAGATCTTCCGACGGACGATGGACGTCAACGTCCACGGCACCTGGATGCTGACCAAGGCGCTCGTCCCGCTGCTCCGGCGCAGCGTCGACGGCAACGTCGTGACCGTGACCTCGATCGCGGGCGTCAGGCCCGTGGGGAGCTCCATCGCCTACGCGATGAGCAAGGCGGCGCTCAACCACATGACGCTGCTGCTGGCCAAGTCGTGTGCCCCGGTGCGGTTCAACGCCGTCGCCCCGGGGCTCATCGAGACGCCGTGGACCGCAGGCTGGCAGAACCAGCACGACGGCGTGCGGGCAGTGGCCCCGCTCCGCCGCTCGGGAACCCCCGACGACTGCGTCGAGGCGACCCTCGGCCTGATCCGCAGCAGGTACGCCACCGGCCAGGTGCTCCTTGCGGACGGCGGCCTCAGCCTCGTGATGTGACCGCGAGCCCGGGGATCGTCACGAACCTGTAATCGGCAGGATCGCGCGGGACCGGGGCCGGAGGGGGAAGACTGAGTGCTGGCCGGTTTCCGCAGCCCCCGTTCCGGCGGGCTGGCCGGCCGACGAGAGGAACCCATTCATGGATATGCAGAACGCCCTCGGACTGTCCGGCGGACAGGCCGAGTTGGTCTACAACTCGTTCTCCTTCGCGGTTGCCGCGATGGGGATCGCCTTCGTGTACTTCCTGGTGTCGCGCAACCGCGTGGCGCCGGCCTACCGCAGCGCCCTCACGATGTCGGCGATGATCTGCGGCATCGCCGCCTACCACTACTGGCGGATCTTCGGCAACTACGCCGCGGGTACTTGGAACGAGGGCTACCGCTACGCGGACTGGCTGCTCACCGTCCCGCTGCTCGTCGCCGAGCTCGTCGTCGTGGCCGGCCTCGCCAAGGATGTCGCCCGCAAGGTGACCCCGCGCCTCGTCGCCGCCGCACTGCTGATGGTCGCGACCGGCTACCCGGGCGAGACCGCAGCCGACGGCTCCAGCGCGAGGCTCGTGTGGGGGATCATCTCGAGCGTCTTCATGCTGTACGTGCTGTACGAACTGTTCGCCGGCGAGGTGGGCAAGGCCCTCAAGTCGCAGAGCGGCGCGATCGGCAAGAAGCTGAACAACATCCGCTACCTGCTGCTCTTCACCTGGGGCGTCTACCCCATCGCCTACATCCTCGGCGACGAGAAGAGCTGGCTGGCGGACGCCCTCAACCTGTCCGGCAGCGACGCCACCACGGCGATCCAGGTCGGCTACACGATCGCGGACGTGCTCGCGAAGCCGGTGTACGGACTCGTGATCATGTCGGTCGCGCTCGCCCGCTCGGAGTCCGAGGGCTACAAGGCGGCCTAGCCGTCCGATCCAACCTTCGTCGAAAGGGCCCCGGCTCCGGCCGGGGCCCTTTCACGTTCCTGCCTCGATCCGCCGTCGGAGCGCATCGAGCGCGCTGATCACCGACAACTGGCGCATCACGTCGCGCGTGCCCGGCAACCGCACGGTCGACGAGGTCTCGGTGCCGTCGGGCATCGCGATCCCCACGCACAGGGTCCCCGGCTCCACACCATCCTGCGATTCGGGCCCAGCCACGCCGGTGAGCGCGAGACCGACGTCGGCCCCGAGCACGCGACGGGCGCCGGCGGCCATCTGGCGCGCGGCCTGCTCGGTGACGACCGGGCCGCGCTCCACGCCCAGCACGTCGAACTTCACTTCGCTCGCGTACGACACGACGCAGCCGCGCAGCACCGCGCTCGCGCCCGGCACGTTCGTCAGCCGTCCGGCGACCAGGCCGCCCGTCACCGACTCGGCGATCCCGAGCGTCAACCCGCGGTCCTTCAGCATCCCGAGCACGACGGACTCCATCGTCTCCGCGTCGGTGCCGAAGACGACGTCCCCGACCTGGTCGCGCACCTCGCGCTCCCACCGGTCGAGCAGCGACGCCGCCCCGTCCGCGGTCCCGGCCTTCGCGGTCAGCCGCACCTTGATGCCCTCCCAACCGCTCGCGAGGAAGGCGAGCGTCGGGTTGCCCTCGTGCTCCAGCCGCTCGATCACGCCCTGGAGCCGCTCGTTGAGGCCGCTCTCGCTCTCGCCCCACGTCCTCAGCACGCGGCTGCGGATCGTCGCCGCCGAGCCGGCTCGACGGAGCAGGTCGGGCAGGATCGCCCGCTCGTACATCTCCGTCATCTCGTACGGCACGCCGGGCACGGCGTAGACGACCTTGTCCCCCACCGGGCAGATCAAGCCCGGCGCCGTGCCGCGGCGCTGGTCGATCGGCTCGGCGCCGCGCGGGACCTCCGCCTGGCGCAGGTTGTTGGCCGGCATCCGCCGGCCCCGAGCCGTGAACATCGACTCGATGCGCTGGGCGATGTCGTCGCGCAGCTCGAGTGGCGCACCCATCACCTCGGCGATCGACTCCCGCGTGATGTCGTCGTGGGTGGGGCCGAGCCCGCCGCACACGATCACGGCGTCGGCGTCCTCGAGCGCGCTGCGGAGCGCACGGACGATCCGGGCCTGGTTGTCGCCGACCTTGACCTGCAGGTGGCTGTCGATGCCGGCGAGCGACAGCTGCTCGCCGAGCCACGACGAATTGGTGTCGACGATCTGGCCGAGCAGCAGCTCGGTGCCGACGGCGACGACGTCGCAGCGCACCGCTAGGCCGGCCTCAGCGCACGCACCGCGTACTGCGCGCCGCTCAGCACCGTCAGCGCGACCGCGAGCCACAACAGGCCGTCCCACAGCCACGTCGACGACGCCGTCCACGGCAGGAGGACGAACCCCACGGACAGCTGCTGGCTCAGCGTCTTCACCTTGGCGAGGCGGCTCGCCGGCACGCTCACCCCGTGCGACCCCACCACGACCCGGTAGATGCTGACGATCAGCTCGCGGGCTGCGATCACGAGCACCAGCCCGAGCGCGAACACCCCGCGGTTCACGAGCGTGAACATCGCGCACAGCACCAGCACCTTGTCGGCGAGCGGATCCAGGAACGCGCCGCTCCTCGTGGTGCCGTGCCGGCGGGCCAGGTAGCCGTCGAGCGAATCGCTCACGCACAGCACGAACCACAGGGCGACGGCCCACCATGAGCCGATCCAGCGGCCGCCGACGGCCGACGGGATCGCCGTGAACATCAGCGGCGAGACGAGGATGCGCGACACCGTGACCGCATTGGCCCACGTCGCGAGCGCGTTGGGATCAACGGGCACCGGACACCGCCCCGAGGTTCGCCCCCGCCGCGACGAGGTCGCTCCCTGCCGCCGACTCCACCACCACGTCGTGGAACGTCCCCGTCGGCAGCGACTCCGGCAGGTGCACCACGCCGTCGATCGACGGGGCCTCCCGGTGCGTGCGGCCCTCGCCCGGCGCATCGACGAGCACCGACACCGTGCGGCCGATGAGGTCGTCGCGGCGCGACGCGGTGACCGCATCCTGCAGCTCGCGCAGCTCTGCGAGGCGCTCGTCGGCGAGGGCCGTCGGCACCGTGCCGCCGAGCCCGGCGGCGTGGGTGCCGGCCTCCTCGCTGTAGCGGAAGAAGCCGCACCAGTCGAGCTGCGCCTCCTCGACGAAGCGCAGCAGCTCGTCGTGGTCCTCCTCCGTCTCCCCCGGGTAGCCGACGATGAAGTTGCTGCGGAACGCGGCGTCCGGCTCCTCGTCGCGGATCCGCCCGATGGTCGCGAGGAACCGCGCGCCGTCGCCCCATCGCCGCATCCGCCTGAGGTGCTCCTTCGACACGTGCTGCAGCGAGAGGTCGAAGTACGGCACGCCCGTCGCCAGGATCGCCTGGATCAGCGCGTCGTCGAGGTCGCTCGGATACAGGTACAGCAACCGGGTCCGCGGGACGATCCGCGCCACCGCCTCCACCAGGCGCACGATCGCGCCCTTGCCGAGCTCGCCGGGGCGGTCCTTGCCGTAGCTGGCCAGGTCCTGGGCGACGAGCACCGCCTCCTGCACCCCCAGTGCAGCGACCTCCTCGAGGATCGACGCCACGTCGCGGCTGCGCTGCGGGCCGCGGAACGACGGGATCGCACAGAAGCCGCAGGTGCGGTCGCACCCCTCCGCGATCTTCACGTATCCCCACGGGGCAGCGGAGCGCGGGCGCGGGAGGTTCAGCAGGTCGAGCGACGGCACCGGCTTGCGGCCGATCTCGACCGGCACGACCGGGACGCCGAAGCCAGCGACGAGGTCGGCCTCGGGGAGGGCCTCGGCGAGTTCGCTGCCGTAGCGCTCCGCCATGCAACCGGTGACGACGAGGCGGGAGCCCAGCTTGCGGGCGCGGTCGGCGGCGAGGACGGCGTCGATGCTCTCGCGGCGCGCGTCCTCGATGAACGCGCACGTGTTGACCACCACGAGGTCCGCCTCGGACGCGTCCCCGGCCTCGGCATACCCGTCGGCCAGCAGCGTGCCGACGATCTTGTCCGAGTCGACCTCGTTCTTCGGGCAGCCGAGTGTCTCCACGTAGAAGCGCCGCTGCACGACGGACGATGCTACCGCTCGCCCGCGCAGCGGGCTTCAGAACGCGAGCTGCAGCCCGCCCTCGGGCCACGGCATCGCGAGCAGCCGGCCGGTGCCCGATGCCGTGATGAACGCCGTGCCGAGGCCGGCCCCGCCGAAGCACAGGTTCGTCGTGAGCGGGTCGCCCGTCGCGACGCGCCGCACGATGCCGCCCGACGGCGACACCACCGTCACGCCGCCGAACTGCAGGCCGAGCGTCGCGACGCACACGTTCCCGGCCCCGTCGACCGCGAGCGAGTCGAGGAGGTGCAGCCCGTCGAGGCCGACCAGGCACGCGGACGGGTCGATCGGCGACCACGGCGCCACCTCGCCCGGACCGGTGACCGCGAGCCGGTGCACCCTGCCCGTGTAGGTCTCGGCCCAGTAGAGGACGGTCCCGTCCGGCGAGAGGCCGATGCCGTTCGGCGAGTCGGTCGGGTGCACGACCTCGCGGATCGACGACCCGTCCGCCGCGGCCCAGTAGATGGACGCGATGTCCGCCGTCCGACCGTGGCGGATGCCATGGTCGGTGAACCACATGCCGCCGTGCCGGTCGAAGACGAGGTCGTTGGGGCTGCGCAGCGGCCGGCCGTCGCACCCGACGTACAGGTCGTCCAGGCGCCCGGTCGCGAGGTCGAGGCGCTGGATCCGGCCCCCGCGGTAGCGCGCGGGATCCATGGGACCGGGAAACGTCAGCCCGAACACGTCCATCTCGCTGAATGAGCCGCCGTTGTTGCACAGGTACAGCGCACCGTCCGGCCCGAGGGCGGCGCCGTTCGGGCCGCCCGGGACGTCGGCCACGCGCTCCGTCGTGCCGTCGCCGCGCACCCGCGTGACGCACTCCCCGAACATTTCGCACACGAGGACGCCGCCGTCCGGCAGCGCCACCGGGCCCTCCGGAAACCTCAGACCGCTCGCGACCTCGACGATTCCATCCATGCCGCGACCGTACTCCGCGGTCAGCCCCTGCCCCGCTGGGCCTCCAGTTCCTCGATCGTCATCAGCACCTCGCGCGCCTTCGACCCGCCGCTGGGTCCGACGACGCCGCGCGACTCGAGCAGGTCCATGAGCCGTCCCGCCCGGGAGAAGCCGACCTTCAGCTTGCGCTGGAGCATCGACGTGGAGCCCTGGCGCGTGCGGACGACCAGTTCGATCGCCTGCCACAGCAGCTCGTCGTCGTCGTCGCCATCGCCGCCGAGCGCGCCGCCACCATCGGAGCCGCCGTCGGCATCCACGCCGTCGACGTACACCACCTCGGGCGCCTGGCGTCGCCAGTGGCCGACCACCTTGCGCACCTCGTCCTCGTCCACCCATGCCGACTGCAGCCGCTGCGCCACCGACGTGTTGCCGGGGAGCAGCAGCATGTCGCCGCGGCCGACGAGCTTCTCGGCGCCCGGCTGGTCGAGGATCACCCGGCTGTCGGTGAGGCTGGACACGGCGAAGGCCATGCGCGCCGGAATGTTGGCCTTGATGACCCCGGTGATCACGTTGACGCTGGGGCGCTGCGTCGCGACGATCAGGTGGATGCCGACGGCGCGCGCCTTCTGCGCGATGCGGGTGATGCAGTCCTCGACGTCCCGCGCCGCCACCATCATGAGGTCGTTCAGCTCGTCGACGATCACGAGGATGTACGGCATCCGCGCCACAGGGCCGCCGTCGTCGTCGAACTCGCCGCGGTCGATCGCGGCGTTGTAGCCGACCACGTCGCGGAAGCCCGCCCCCGCGAGCAGGTCGTAGCGGCGGTCCATCTCCTTCACCGCCCAGCCGAGCGCATTGGCCGCCTTCTTCGGGTTCGTGACCGGGGGCGTCAGCAGGTGCGGCAGCCGCGAGTACTGCGCCATCTCGACCTGCTTCGGGTCGATCAGGATGAGCCGCACCTCGTCGGGGGTCGAGCGCATGAGGATCGACGTCACGATGCAGTTGATGACGCTCGACTTGCCGGCGCCGGTCGTGCCCGCGACGAGCATGTGCGGCGCCGCAGCGACGTTGAGGAAGACCGCGCGGCCGGCGATGTCCTTTCCGATCGCCACCTCGAGCGGGTGCGACGCCGCGCGCGCCTCCGCGGCCGCCATCAGGTCGCCGAGCGCCACGAGCTCGCGCGTGGAGTTCGGCACCTCGATGCCGATCGCCGACCGCCCCGGGATCGGCGCGAGGATCCGCACGTCCGTCGCCGCCATCGCGTAGGCGATGTCGCGCGACAGCGAGGTCACACGCGCAACCTTGACGCCGCCGCCGAGCGAGAGCTCGAAGCGCGTGACGGTCGGCCCGCGCGTCCACCCCACGAGCTCGGTGTCGACACCGTGCTCGGTGAGCGCCTCGACCAGCCGTGCGCCGCGCTCGCGCGCCTCCCGTTCGTCGCTGCGCTCCTGGCGGGTCGTCGACAGCGACGCCGCGGGCGGCAGGGTCCACTCCCCCGGCGCGCGGGTCGGCACGACCGTCGGGTCGGACGGGTCGGCGGCGCGACGACCCCTCGGCGTCGCGGGGCGTCGCGGCGGCGCAGTCGGATCGTCCGCCACGTCCTCGTCCGCCGCGCCATCGTCGGCCTCGGAGTACACGGACGGGTCCGGCGCTCCCACCGCGGCAGGTGCCGGCACGTCGACGACGCGCGCACCGAACCCGAGGTCGTCCGCGCCGAAGTCGTACAGCACGGCGCCGCCCCCGTCGCGGTCGTCGGACTCCCACGTCTCCGGCGGGTAGACGTCCTCCGCGTTGCGCCACCGCAGGAGCCGCCGCCACAACTCG
>JAGWXX010000071.1 GCA_018969685.1 Acidobacteriota bacterium
CCCAGCGCGTCAAGCCGGCCGACCTCTCGAAGGAGATCCTCGACGAGATCGCGGCCTCCTCCCAGAGGCGAGGAAATTTCTTCCGGCTCAGGTCACAGATGCGAGTCGGTGGCGGAGACGACTACATCGAGTTCGTCAACAGGCTGCTCTCCGACGATCCCGTGAGAGCAGCGGAATTCGGCACCTACGACGTCAGGTTCTTCGACAGCTTCTCCGACATGAGGGCCGAGATCGCGAGGAAGAACGCCGAACACGGACTCGCGCGGCTGCTGGCGGGCTACGCGTGGAAGTGGGTGAGTCGGCACGACAAGAACGCGCACGACATCGAGATCGAGGGGCACCGACTCTTCTGGAACCGCACGGACGTCGACTGGGTGAACTCCCCGACGTCAGCCGACGAGGTCGGCAGCATCCACACGATCCAGGGCTACGACCTGAACTACGCGGGGGTGGTCGTCGGCCGCGACCTGAGGTTCGACGCCGACGCGCAGCGCATCGTCTTTGACCGGGAGCACTACTTCGACGCGAAGGGCGTGGAGAACAACCGAATGCTCGACATCACGTTCTCGGACGAGGACATTCGCCAGTTCGTGCTCAACATCTACCGCGTCCTGCTGACCCGCGGCATCAAGGGCACCTACCTCTACGTCGTCGATGAGGCACTGAGAGCCCACCTGCGCCAGTTCTTCCGCTGACCGTGATCGCGGAGCCGACCAAGGGCGTTGGCACTCCCAACGGGATTTGAACCCGTGCCGCCACCTTGAGAGGGTGGTGTCCTAGGCCGCTAGACGATGGGAGCCTGTAGGAACCAACATCCTACCGGCTCCCATCGCTGCGGGGACGGGCGCCACCGGCGGCGAAAGGAGAAACTCCGCCGGAGTCGCCTCCACGGTCATGCGAGGGCGAACGCCCCCAGGTGCACCAGCGCGTCGTCGAGCACGAGGCCGTGCGCCACCACCCGGTTGTCGGTGGCGTGCACCTCGCGGCCGAGGCCGACGCCGGGAGCGACGTCCTTGCGCATCGCGGCCACGTGGCCGAGCGCGTTCACCGCCCTGCTGAGCGACGGCGTGCCGCGCACCGGCCCCGGCGCGTCGTACATCCACGCGCGCACCAGCGGCTCCCACTGCTTGGCCAGCAGCTCCGGCGCGCCGAACACCTCGGCCTGCACCACGCGCGATCCGTGCGAGACCACGACGCCGCACTGGCCCGGCAGCGGACCGCGCTGCACGAGCTCGTCGATCGCGCGGGACAGGTCGCGCCCGTCCTCGCGGTCGAAGTAGTCGTCGCCGTCCGCGAGAGCCGCAGTCGACGCCTCGATGCCGAGCCGTCCCAGCTCGTAGTCGACGGCGTGCCACACGCGGCCCTGGTCGGACGACTTCATGTGGTTGAGCACCACGTTGTCGCGCACGCCCAGCTGCTTCTCGCGGCGCACGCGGCGAGGAGCCTGCGACGCGCCACGGGCGAACCCGCGGTGCCCGCCGCCCCAGCGGCCGGCCTCCACGCACGACACCGGGATCTGCGCGGTCGCACCCGCGGCCAGCAGCACCGACACGTTGAGCGTGCGGTTCTGGTAGCCGCCGTTGACGGTCTCGCCCTCGGCGAGCAGCACCGGCAGCGCGCCGCGGTTGACGGCGGTGAGCACCGGCACGTGCTCCTGCTGCTCCTCGCCGATCTCGACCTGCGCGCCGCGGCCCGTGTCGATGGGCTGGCCGAGGATCTGGTGGATGTAGACGGGGATCAGCGAGACCCCCTGGCGCGTGATCGGCCTGCCGACCGACGCGGTCTCGAGTTGTGGCAATGCGGTCATTGCGTGTTTCCCTCCGAGCGGGGGGTTGGATGACCCGCTCTGGATGGGTGACGCACGCCGGGTGCCGGAGCGTGACGTCCGGGCGCTCAGCGCCGCCGGGTCACCGCCGCAATGGTTGGGGAGCAAGGACTCGAACCCTGAATAACGGGACCAGAACCCGCTGTGTTGCCAATTACACCACTCCCCAGCAACTGGCTCTCAGGCTACCGCCGCGAGCCGCCCGCAACCGCAGGCCGGCTGCCCCTACCCCGTCAGGCGCTCCAGCCGGTCGAACCCGATGATTCGGCCGATCGCCACGCCGACCCCCTCGCGGAGGTGGAACCGGACGTCCTGCCACCCGTGCACCAGCGACGACGGCGTCGACGACGTCCACGCCTCCAGGCCCAGCTGGCGCGCGATCGTGCGGCTGCGCAGCGCGTGGAACGGGTCGGTCACGATCAGCACCCGGTTCCCGCCGCGCTCGCGCAGCACCTCGCGCACCGCCACCAGCGACTCGCGCGTCGTGGCGCCGAGCGAGCGCCGGTCGATGGCGTCCTCCGGGACGCCCGCCCCGATGAGATAGGTCGCCGACGCCTCCGCCTCGGTGAAACGGTCGCCCGGCCGGCTGCCGCCCGTCGTCAGCACCAGCGGCGCCCAGCCCGCCTCCCACAGCGTCACCACGTGGTCGAGCCGCGACTGCAGCTGCCGCGACGGACGGCCGTCGTACTGCGCCGCGCCCATCACCACGATCGCGTCCACCGCCCGCGCGTCGTCGCCGCGACCCACCAGCCACGTCTGCACGACCGAGCCCGTCACGTACGCGAGCGCGAGCGACACGGCCACGGAGACGATCCGGAGCAGCGTCTTCACGGGTGGATGCGCCTCAGGCGAGCGCCGCGCGCACGCGCCGCAGCACCTCGTCGCGGCCGAGCACCTCGAGCGACTCGAACAGCGGCGGGCCGACGCTGCGGCCCGTCACCGCCACGCGCAGCGGCGCCTGCAGCTTGCCGAGCTTCACCCCGCGCGCCTCGCCCACCGCCTCGACCGCGGCCTTGATCGCGTCCGCCGACCACGCCACCGTCTCCAGCGCCGACGCGATCTCCCCCAGCGCCGGCGCCGCCCACTCGGCGCCGAACGCCTTCGCACGGTCGGCCTCGTCGACGGCCGGATCCGCGAGGAAGAGGAAGTCCACCATCGCCGGCACCTCGCCGATGGTCTGCACGCGGGTCTGCACCAGCGGCGCCATCGCGCGGAACCGTCCGGCGTCGAAGCGCTCGGCCGGCCACGGCATGCCAGGGCCGCGCAGCACCGCCTCGGCTGCGTCGACGAACCGGTCCGGCGGCATCATGCGGATGTACTCGCCGTTGAACGCCAGCAGCTTCTTCACGTCGAAGAACGCCGGCGAGTGGTTCACCGCCGACAGCTCGAACTGCTCGACCATCGTCGACCACGGCACGATCTCGGTGTCGCCCTGCGGCGCCCAGCCGAGCGTCATGAGGTAGTTCACCATCGCGTCCGGCAGGATGCCCTCCGCCCGGTACTGCTCGAGCGCCACCTTGTCGCGCCGCTTCGACAGCTTCTTGCGCTGCTCGTTCACCAGCACCGGCACGTGGGCCCACGACGGCACGTCGCGACCGAGCGCCTCGAACAGCATCTGCTGCTTCGGCGCGTTGGGCAGGTGCTCCTCGGCGCGCACCACGTGGGTGATGGCCATCTCGACGTCGTCGACCACGTTGGCCAGCAGGAACACCGGCGTCCCGTTGCCCCTCAGCAGCACGAAGTCCTCGATCGTCGCGTGGTCGAACTCGACCTCCCCGCGCACCTCGTCGCGCACCACCGTGCGTCCCTCGGGCACCCGGAACCGCAGCACGCGTCCAGGCCCCGGCTCGAGCCCGCGGTCGCGCGAGTAGCCGTCGTAGCCGGCCGTGCCGCTGGCCTTGGCCCGCTCCTGCACCTGCTCGCTCGTCAGGTCGCACCAGTAGGCGCGCCCCGACTGGTAGAGGAACTGCGCCGCGGCGACGTGCTGGGCCGCGTAGTCCGACTGGAAGTACGGGCCCTCGAAGCGCGGATCGGACTTCGCGATGCCCAGCCACTCCAGGGCCGACACGATGCCGTCGGTCCACTCGGGCTGGTTGCGCGACTCGTCGGTGTCCTCGATGCGCAGCACGAACGTGCCGCCGTGCTTCGTGGCCAGCAGCCAGTTGTAGAGCGCGGTGCGCGCTCCGCCGACGTGGAAGTAGCCCGTCGGCGACGGCGCAAACCGGTAACGGGGCTGCATCGGCACGCGTCAGGCTACCCGTGGCGGAGCGAACGGACGGTGCGGCGCGCACGTGCCCGCGCCGGTACTGTCGCGCGGTGGCCACCGAGCAGCCCAACGTGTACGGCGAGCCGATCGCACCGTGCTGCACCGACCCGATGACGGGCTTCTACCGCACCGGCTGCTGCGAGACCGGCGGGGACGACCACGGCGTGCACACCGTGTGCGCGGTGATGACCAGCGAGTTCCTCGACTACTCGCGCAGCGTCGGCAACGACCTGTCCACGCCGATGCCCGCCTACCGCTTCCCCGGCCTGAAGGACGGCGACCGGTGGTGCCTCTGCGCCAACCGCTGGCAGCAGGCGCTCGACGACGGCGTGGCGCCCAAGGTGGTGCTCGCCGCCACGCACCTGCGCTCGCTCGAGTTCGTGGACCTCGCCGACCTCGAGCGCCACGCGGTCGACCCGCGCGGCTGACGCGCCCGCACGGCGGGCGCCGGGGCGGTCAGCAGCCGGTGAGCGCCATCCACGCGGCGGGCATCGACTCGGCGACCTTGGCCACCGGCATGCCGAGGCCCACCTCGCCGACGCGCGCGGCCAGCTCGCGCACCATCGCATAGTCGTGGCCCGCGCCCTCCCACATCTCGCGGCGGCGGGCCAGCAGGTCGGCCGGCGGCTCGGCGAGGTTCCAGCCCCAGATCGCGATGGCGAAGTCGACGTCGTGCATCACCGGCGCGCGTCCATAGTGCGACGCGCGGCGCAGCGCGATGGCAGCGACGCCGGCCGATGCGTCCTCGAGGTGCTCGTGCGGCTGCAGCACGATCCGCGGCTCGGCGAGCCGCACGAGTCGCAGCACGTAGCCCTGGTCGGGGCCCTGCACGCCGAGGCGGGGACCCGACGGCTGGACGCCGTCGAGCTCGGCCTTGCGGCCCGCGGTCCAGCGGCCCGGCACGTGGTCCGGCGAGCGGTATGTGCGCGGCTGCGCGACGGGATCGACGGGTGCGTAGCGGGGGGCCGACATCGCGGGCGAGCCTAGTTGCGCCGCTGCGCGCGGAGCAGCCCGTACACGAGCGACTCCTCGAGCGCGTGCCACGACGCCTCGATGATGTTCGACGAGACGCCGATGGTCGTCCACGACGACTCGCCGTCGGATGCATCCAGCAGCACCCGGGTCACGGCGCCGGTCGCCGACGACGAGTCGAGGATGCGCACCTTGTAGTCCGTCAGGTGCACGCGCGACAGCGCCGGGTACGCGCCGACGAGCGCGTCGCGCAGCGCGCGGTCAATGGCGTTCACCGGGCCGTTGCCCTCCGCCGTGCGCACCTCGCGCCGGTCGCCGACCCACACCTTCACCGTCGCCTCGGTGACGAACTCGCCGCCAGACGTCTCGTCGGTGATCACGCGCATCGACTCGACCGAGAAGAATCCCTGCTGCCAGCCGGTCGCGCGGCGCATCAGCAGCTCGAGCGACGCGTCGGCCGCCTCGAAGTGGTAGCCGTCGTGCTCGAGCCGCTTGAGGTCGTCGATCACCTGTCCGACCGCGGCGCCGTCCATCGACAGGCCCAGCTCCTCGGCCTTCATCGAGATCGTGGCGCGGCCCGCCATCTCGGACACCAGGAACCGCGTGCCGTTGCCCACCTGCTCGGGCGCCACGTGCTCGTAGGCGTCCTTCGCGCGGGCGATTGCCGACACGTGCAGACCCGCCTTGTGCGCGAACGCCGACGACCCCACGTACGGGGCCTGCGGGTTGAGCGGACGGTTCAGCACCTCGGCGACGTGGTTGCTCACCGACGTCAGGCGCTCGAGGCGGCCCTCGGGCAGGCAGTCGAAGCCCATCTTCAGCTGGAGGTTCGGGATGACGGTCGTGAGGTTCGTGTTGCCCGTGCGCTCGCCGAGGCCGTTGAGCGTGCCCTGCACGTGGCGCGCGCCGGCGCGGACCGCGGCGAGCGAGTTGGCCACTGCGCACCCCGTGTCGTCGTGGCAGTGGATGCCGATCGTCGCGTCGCCGCGCACGTGGCGCGCGACGGCCGCGACCACCTCCTCCACGTGGTGCGGCAGCGAGCCGCCGTTGGTGTCGCACAGCACCAGGTGCGACGCGCCCGCCTGCACCGCCGACTCCACCACGCGCAGCGCGAACTCGGGGTTGTGCGCGAACCCGTCGAAGAAGTGCTCCAGGTCGACGAGCACGCGCTTGCCGTTCGCCGCGAGGAAGCGCACCGAGTCGTCCACCATCGCGACGCCCTCGTCGAGCGTCGTCTGCAGCGCCTGTTCGACGTGGTAGTCCCACGACTTCGCCACGATGCACACCGCCGACGTGCCGGCCTCCACCAGGTTGCGCAGCGTCGCGTCGTCGTCCACCTTGCCCATCGGGCGGCGCGTCGAGCCGAACGCGACCAGCACCGACGTGCCGAGCCGCAGCTCGGTCGCCGCCCGCGCGAAGAACTCGACGTCCTTCGGGTTCGCACCCGGCCAGCCGCCCTCGATGAAGTGGACGCCCAGGTGGTCGAGCTGCTCCGCGATGCGCAGCTTGTCGGCCACCGTGGCCGACACGCCCTCCACCTGCATGCCGTCGCGCAGCGTGGTGTCGAACACCTCGACCGTCTCTGCTGCCATGTCGGTTCCTCCTGTCGGAAATCGGCCCTGAAATTGGAAATGCCGCCCCTCGGGGCGGCGGCGGCGCGGGTCTCGGGGACGCGCGCCTAGGAAATAATGATGATCCTGCGCGGAGCGGGGCTCGCCTTGGTCGTCACGCCCCACAGTCTCGCCGCCCCGCAGCAGGGCCGCAACCCCTGCGTCCACAGGCTGCCGGGGCGGTTCCGTGGAGAACCCTGTGGATTGGCCTGTGGAGAAGGGGCTGTTACCGCATCCGCATCTTCCACCGGTGCAACTTGTCCCTCACATGAAGGAGGGAAAAACGTTCAGGGGATTCAGGAATCCGCATGCTCGGTCTCTGTGGACAACTGGCGTCCGGCTGTGGACAACCGAGCTAGACGGCGAGTTCGCACCAGTCGAGGTAGCGGGCTTCCTTGCCCCGGACCGCACGGCCGTAGGTCTCGGCCACCGCGCGGGTGATCGGACCCGGGCACGGGATCTCGCGGTCGTCGACCGACCGCACCGAGTGCACCTCGGCGGCCGTGCCGCACACGAAGATCTCGTCGGCAATGTAGAGGTCGCTGCGTGCGATGTTGTCCACCCGCAGCTCGTGGCCCAGGTCGCGGGCGATGCGCGACACGCTGCTCTGCGTGATGCCCTCGAGGGCCCCCGCCGACAGCGGCGGCGTGAGGATCGTGCCGTTGCGGACGCAGAAGATGTTCTCGCCCGTGCACTCGGCCACGAGGCCCGACGGCGCGAGCATGATCGCCTCGTCGTACCCGGCCTTCAGCGCCTCCACCTTGGCGAGCGACGAGTTGACGTAGTTGCCGACGGTCTTTGCGGCTGGCGGCATGGTGTTGTGGTCGTGGCGGGTCCACGACGAGATCTTCATGCGCACGCCCTTGCCCAGCGCGTCGTCGCCCAGGTAGGCGCCCCACGGCCAGCACGCGATCGCGACGTCGGTGCGGCACGGCAGGGTGTTCAGCCCCATCTCGCCGTACCCGTAGTAGGCCAGCGGGCGCACGTAGCACGAGGGCAGTCCGGTCGACTTCACCGTGTCCTTCGTTGCCTGGACGAGCTCCTCCACCGTGTAGGGGATCTCCATGCCCACGATGCGCGCCGAGTTGAACAGGCGCTGGATGTGGTCGGTGAGGCGGAACACCGCGGGGCCGCGGTCGGTCTCGTAGGCGCGGATGCCCTCGAACACGCCGGTCCCGTAGTGCAGCGTGTGGGTGAGCACGTGGACCT
The DNA here is from genome assembly GCA_018969685.1 of Acidobacteriota bacterium. Classification (GTDB taxonomy): domain Bacteria; phylum Actinomycetota; class Acidimicrobiia; order Acidimicrobiales; family Ilumatobacteraceae; genus UBA3006. The sequence continues at coordinate 7,883 of JAGWXX010000071.1, forward strand.
GGGCCTTGTCCCAGTCGACGAGCTCGCCGTTCATCCAGATCTTCGGGGTGGTGGTGATGGGCACGGCCCAAACCTACTTGCGCGCGGCAGCCACCCGCGACGCGATGGCGTCGCCCACCTCGGTCGTCGAGCCGACGGGCGCGGCGTCGCACGCCGCGCGCACCGTCGCCGCCGCCGCGGACTCGCCGAGGAAGTCGAGCATCAGCGCCGCCGACAGGATGGCCGCGACGGGGTTGGCCCGGTTCGTCCCCGCGATGTCGGGGGCCGAGCCGTGGACGGGCTCGAACATCGACGGGCCGGTGCGCGCCGGGTTGAGGTTGGCCGACGAGGCGAGCCCGATGCCGCCGCTGACCGCACCGCCGAGGTCGGTGAGGATGTCGCCGAAGAGGTTGTCGGTGACCACCACGTCGTAGCGGTGCGGGTCCTGCACGAAGTAGATGCAGGCGGCGTCCACGTGGTTGTAGGCGGTGCCGACCTGCGGGAACTCGCGGCCGACCTCCTCGAAGGTGCGCTGCCACAGGTCGCCCGAGTAGGTGAGGACGTTCGTCTTGTGCACCAGCGTGAGGTGCCGGCGCGGACGCGACGCGGCCAGCTCGAACGCGTACCGGACGCAGCGCTCCACGCCGTGGCGCGTGTTGACGCTGCCCTGGGTCGCGATCTCGTGGGGCGTCCCCCTGCGCAGCTGGCCGCCCTCCCCCGCGTACGGGCCCTCGGTGTTCTCGCGGATCACGACGAACTCGTGGGGGCGGTCGTGCCCCGGGGCGGTGCCCGCGAAGGGGCGCTGGTTGATGTACAGGTCGAGGGCGAAGCGCATCTTCAGCAGCAGGCCGCGCTCGATCACCCCCGGCGGGACGGCCGGCGTGCCGACCGCACCCAGGAAGATCGCGTCGTACGAGCGCAGCTGGTCGAGCACGGCGTCGCTCAGGACCTCGCCGTCGCGCAGGTAGCGCTCCCCGCCGAGGTCGAACTCGGTCGTGTCGAGCGCCACGCCGGCGGCCGCGACCACCTTGAGGGCCTCGCGCACGACCTCGGGGCCGATGCCGTCCCCGGCGATGACGGCGACACGGTGCGACGGCATCGGCTCATCGTACGGTTTCGGGCCACCGGTAGCCTGACCCCATGGCGAAGCACCTCCTCTCCCGGGCGGCGCACGACCGGCTGCGCGCCGAGCACGAGGACCTGACGACCCGCGGACGGATCGAGGTGGCCCAGAAGATCGAGGTCGCCCG
>JAGWXX010000007.1 GCA_018969685.1 Acidobacteriota bacterium
ATGTCGGGGCGCGACACGATCTCCACGAGCGGCACGCCCGCGCGGTTGAAGTCGACGAGCGAGTGGTCGCTGCCGTGGATGCGCCCCGAGGATCCGCCCACGTGCGTCGACTTGCCCGTGTCCTCCTCGAGGTGCGCGCGCTCGATGCCGATCCGTACGTCGCCCGGCAGGTCGAGCCATCCCTCGACGTTCAGGGGCTGGTCGTACTGGCTGACCTGGTACGCCTTCGGCAGGTCGGGGTAGAAGTAGTTCTTGCGGTGGAACGTGCAGCGCTGCACGCGGCAGTTCAGGGCGAGCCCCAGCCGCATCGCGAGCTCGACGGCTGCGCGGTTGAGCACGGGGAGCGCACCGGGCAGGCCCAGCGTGACCGGGTCGATGTTGGTGTTGGGCGGGTCGCCGAACCGGTTCGGACTCGCAGAGAAGAGCTTCGTCGCCGTCGCCAGCTCGACGTGCACCTCGAGGCCGACGACCATCTCCCAGCCGGCCGGAAGCGCCGCGGCGTTCGAGGGGGCGGTCGACGCGTTGCTCATGCCGCGCGCTCCAGCTCGCCCGCGACTCGGAACATCGCGACCTCGCCCAGCGCGGGGGCCAGCACCTGCACCCCGACGGGCAGGCCGTGCGCGCCGGTGCGGAACGGGACGCTCATCGCCGCGTGCCCGGCGAGGTTCGTCGGGATGGTGAACACGTCGCAGAGGTACATCGCCAGCGGATCGGACGTCTTGTCGCCGAACGGGAAGGCGACGGACGGCGACGTCGGCGTGAGGATCGCATCGCAGGAGGCGTACGCGGCCGCGAAGTCGTCGGCGATGAGCCGGCGCACCTTCAGCGCCTTGCCGTAGTAGGCGTCGTAGTAGCCCGCCGACAGCGCGTACGTGCCGAGCATGATCCGCCGCTTGACCTCCGCGCCGAACCCCGCCGCCCGCGTGGCGGCGTAGGTCGCGTTGAGGTCGCCGGCCTCGACGCGCAGGCCGTAGCGCACGCCGTCGTAGCGGGCGAGGTTGCTGCTCGCCTCGGCCGGCGCCACGAGGTAGTAGGCCGTGAGGCCGTACTGCATCGACGGCATCGCGACGTCGACGATGGTGGCGCCGGCGCGCTCGAGCGCGGCGAACGCCTCGTCGAGCCTCGCCAGCACGTCGGGCTCGCTCCCCTCCGGCAGGTCCGACACGCGGCCGATGCGCATGCCCGCGACGCCCTCGTCGACGGCGCGGCGAACCGGCGGCACCGGCGAGGGCAGCGAGGTCGAGTCGAGCGGATCGTGGCCCGCGATCACCTCGAGCACGAGGGCCGCATCGGCCACCGTGTGGGTGAAGGGACCGATCTGGTCGAGGCTCGACGCGAACGCGACGAGGCCGAGCCGGCTCACGAGGCCGTAGGTGGGCTTCACCCCGACCAGGCCGCACAGCGCCGCCGGCTGCCGGATGCTGCCGCCGGTGTCGCTGCCGAGGCTCGCCGCCGCGAAGCCCGCCGCGACCGCCGCGGCGCTGCCGCCGCTCGATCCGCCGGGTACGCGGCTCGTGTCGAGCGGATTGCGCGTGGGACCGAACGCAGAGTTCTCGGTGCTCGAGCCCATGGCGAATTCGTCGAGGTTGGTCTTGCCCACCACGACCGCACCCGCCCGCCGGAGCCGCTCGACGACCGTGGCGTCGTACGGCGGCTTCCAGCCCTCGAGGATCCGCGACGAGCACGTCGTCGGCACGCCCCGCGTGCAGAGGTTGTCCTTGAGCGCGACCGGCACGCCCGCCAGCGGGCCCGGGTCCTCGCCGCGCGCCACGGCGGCGTCGATGGCCGCCGCGTCGCGGCGCGCCGCGTCCGCCGTCACCAGGTTGAACGCGTGGATCTCGCCCTCGCGCGCATCGACGCGCGCCAGGTGCTGCTCGAGCGCACCGGCCGCCGTCGTCGATCCGGCGCGCACCGCGCCAGCGAGCTCGATGACCGACGGGAACACGCCGGCTACTCCGTGAACCCGACGACCGGCGGCACGCGGAAGCGGCCGTCCTCGGCCGCGGGAGCCGCGGCGAGCACCTCGTCGCGGTCGAGGCACGGTGCCGGCACGTCGTCGCGCATCACGTTCACCAGCGGCAGCGGCTGCGCCAGCGGCTCGACGCCGTCCAGGTCGAGGCGGTCGACGTCGGCGAAGTGCTCGAGCATGCCCGAGAGCTGCTCGGCCATGCGCGCCGCCTCGTCGGGGGCGAGGTCGAGGCGGGCCAGCCGTGCGACCTTCGCCACCGTGTCGGGGCCGATGCGCCGCGAACGTCCCCCGTCAGCGCCCGCCACGGGGCGAGATGCTACCCAGCCTCCGTCGGAGCCCGCTCTGCCGGCCGCCGGTTCCGCGTCGCGACCAGCGCGACGACCGCGGCGGCGAACACCACGATCGACGTCCACTGGTTGAGACGGAGGCCCCCGGCCTCCTTCGCCTCGTCGATGCGCAGGCCCTCGATGAAGAACCGGAACGACGTGTACCCCATGACGTATGCGGCGAAGAGCCTCCCCGGGCGCATCGGCCGCATGCGGTCCCACCGCAGCAACACGGCTCCGAGCAGCGCGCACGCGATCGACTCGTAGAGGAACGTCGGGTGGAACGTGGTCCCGGCTGCGTAGCCCGCGTGGTCCGCCGTGCGCGCCGACACCTCGAGCGCCCACGGCAGCGTCGTGGGGCGCCCGAAGAGCTCCTGGTTGAACCAGTTGCCCCACCGTCCGATCGCCTGCGCGAACGCGAGCGCGGGTGCCACGCACGTGAGCGCCGCACCGACCGGGATCCCGCGGCGTCGCGCGACCATCAGGCCGACGACGACGCCGAGTGCGATGCCGCCCCACACCCCGAGGCCGCCCTTCCAGATGCGCAGGATCGCCGCGGGATCATCCGAGAACCGCTGCCAGTCGGTGGCCACGTGGTACAGCCGTCCACCCACCACGCCCGCCGGCACGGCCCAGATCGCGATCGAGCTCGCGTCGTCGCGCGTGCCGACGCCCCTCGCCTCGAAGCGCCGGCCCGTGAGCCATGTCGCGACGACCACGCCGAGCGCGATCAGCGCCCCGTAGGCGTTCAGGCGGAGCGGCCCGAGCGAGACCGATCCGCTGCCCGGGCTCGGCAGCGAGGCGAGCAGCGCGATCACGGTGCGACCATCGATGCGAAGCCGACCGCGCGCTCGAAGATGACGTGCTTGTCGTAGTCCTGCGTCGCGACGTGGAAGCTCCGCTCCAGCGCGACCCGCTCGACCGGGCCGCCGTAGGCACCCGCGAGGAACTCGCTGTGCGACGGATCGACGACGTGGTCGTTGACGGAGGTGAACAGCTGCAGCGGCATCCGCATGGCGCCGTAGGCCGCGGAGAGCGGGGCGACGCCGTCACGGAACATCGAGATGAGCGCGGCGACCGGCGTCGCGTCGTACGAGCTCTCCGTGACCTCCGGATCGGCGATGTCGCTGCCGATCGCGGGGAAGGTCTCGACGCCCTGGTCGGCCATGCCGTGGAGGGCGCCCATCATCTCGTCGGGCAGCGGCATCGTGGCCGGATTCACGCACACCAGGCCGGCGATCTCGGGGTGGCGCGCCCCGAGCCACAGCGTCAGCGAGCCGCCCATCGACAACCCGGCGACGACCACCGAGCGGCAGCGCGACGCGATCCGCGCATATGCGGCGTCGGCGTCGCGCGACCAGTCCGACCAGCGCGTCGGCACCATGTCGGCGACCGACGTGCCGTGGCCCGCCAGCCGCGGCAGCTCGACGTCGAAGCCCGCGGCCGCGAACGCCTCGGCAAGGCCCCGCATCGACGAGGGATTCCCCGTGAACCCGTGGACGACCAGTGCCCCGCGGGCCCCGCCCGCGACGTGGGACCACTCCTCGGCACCCGCGACGACTCCCGACACGACGACCTCCCGTCCCCGGATGGCCCGCAGGCCCCGGCACCCGTGCAGCACTGCGCGCCGCGACCATATCCGAGCGACCACGCACGGAACCCCGCGCTTGGTTGAATTGGGGCGATGGCGGCGGGATCACGGCGACTCGACTGGTCCGCGATCACGGCGTTCGCACCGTTGGTCGCCCTGGCGCCGCCGTGGCTGGTCGCCATCGCCGTGTTCTGGGTTCCGTTCGGGGTGTGGGGCGACGTCACGTTCCAGCTCTTCGCAGCGGCCCACCTCGCGCTCGGCATCGTGCTCTTCTCCCGGCCGGTGCAGCGCCTCGTCTTCGCCCGCATGCTCGGGGCGCGGAACCCGACCCGTGCCGAACTGGACGTCCTGCAGCCGGCGTGGACCGAGGTTGCCGAGGCCAACCGGATGCAGCCCGCGAGGTTCGTGCTCGCCGTCGTGGAGGGCGACGACGTGAACGCCTTCGCGTGCGGCGGGCACCTGCTCGTCGTCTCCTCGTTCGCCGTCGAACGCCTCTCGCACGACGAGCTGTGCGGCGTCCTCGCCCACGAGCTGAGCCACCACCTCGGCGGGCACACCATCGCGCTCACGATCGCCCAGTGGATGAGCCTGCCGGTGCTCTTCCTCGCACGCGTCGGGTTCGCGCTCCGCGACCTGAGCATCGGCATCACGAACGCCGTCGCCTACCGGTGGCCGCTCGTCAGGCTGGTGGGCAGCATGGTCTGGCTGGTGCTCACCGTCGCGTCGCTCGTGCTGCTGATCGGCCCCAACCTCTCGCGCATCCTCAGCAACATCGTCGGACGACCCGCGGAGTTCCAGGCCGATCGCCGGGCGTTCCGGATGGGATTCGGCAACGAACTGATGTCGGCGCTGCAGCGGATGATCGGCACCGAGGAGCGGCGAACCATCGGTGCCGCCTTCCTCACCTCGCATCCCCCGGCGATCGACCGCGTCGTGCGGCTCGACGCGATGATCCGTCGCGACGCGCGACGCGGCCGCCGCGGCGGCTTCCCGAACGCCCCGCGATGATCCGCTCCCGGGCAGCGGCGTCCCTCGGCGCCGGCGCGCTCGTGGCGCTGGCCGTGCCGCCGTGGGGATGGTGGCCCCTCGCGTTCGTCGGTGCCGCGCTCCATGCCGCCATCGTGCGCCGGTCGCGCGAGGGTGCGTTTCGCTGTGGCCTCGCGTTCGCGGCGGGCTGGCTCGCGCCTGCGACGGGGTGGATGTGGTTCCTCGTTCCCGCAGGGTGGCCCGTCGCCGTCGGCATGTTCGCCGCCGCCCACGGACTCGCCGCATTCCTCGCGGCACGCGCCGCCAAGCCATGGCTCGCCGCGCCGCTCCTGCACGCGCTCGCCGAGGCGCTGCGCTGGTCGGTGCCGTTCGGAGGCGTGCCGCTCGCCTCGCTCGCCATCGCCACGGCGTCCTCGCCGCTGGCGCCCGTCGCACGAATCGGCGGGCCGCTGCTCCTCACGCTCCTCGTCCTCGCCACGGGGTTCGCCGCCGCCGAGCTCGTCGCGCGCCTGAGCGCGGGATCCACGGCCACCGGACCGTTGCGCGCCCTCGCCGCCGCCGCGCTCGTCGCGATTGCCGGCGCCGTCGCCCCCCATGGCCGCGACACCGGCACGGTGCTGCGCGTGGCGGCCGTGCAGGGGGGAGGGCCGCAGGGCACGCTGGCGATCGAGACGTCGCCGCGCGACGTCGTCGAGCGCCACCTCGCCGCGACCCGCACGCTCGACCCGGGCGCGGGCGTCGACGTGGTGGTGTGGCCGGAGAACGTGGTCACCGTCCGCGACTTCTCGTCGAGCACCGAGCGGGAGGAGATCGCCGCCGAGTCCGCCCGGCTCGGCGCGCCGATCCTCGTCGGCATCACCGAGCGCGCCGGCGACCGCGGCTTCACCAATGCGCAGGTCGTCGTCCTCGGCGACGGCACCGTGACCGGACGGTACGACAAGGTGCGGCGGGTGCCGTTCGGCGAGTACGTCCCGCTGCGCGGCACGCTGTCCGCACTCGGCGCACCGGTCGGCCGCGTGCCGCGCGACGCAGTCGCAGGCACCGGCCCCGCCGTGCTGGACGTGGCGGGCACGCGGATGGCCGTGGCGATCTCGTGGGAGGTGTTCTTCCCGGGGCGCGCCAACGAGGGCGTGGAGTCGGGCGGCGCCGTCGTGCTCAATCCCACGAACGGCGCGAGCTACACCGGCACGATCCTGCAGACGCAGCAGGTCGCCTCCTCGCGGCTGCGGGCGATCGAGACGGGACGCCACCTCGTGCAGGTCGCACCCACCGGCTTCAGCGCGTTCGTCGGACCGGACGGCTCCGTGCACGACCGGACCGGCGTCGGCGAGCGCGCGGTGATCGTGCGCGACGTGCCGTTGCGCGCGGGACGCACGATCTACTCGCGCACCGGCGATCTCCCGTGGATCGCGGCGATGGTCGGCGCCGCCGCGTGGCTGTCGCGTCGGCGCCGCTTGCCGACCGGTCAGTAGGCTGACTCAATGGCGCCGCCGGTGGACCGCGACGGCCCGCTCCGGATCGCCTACCTCACGTACCGCGGCAAGCCGCACGTCGGCGGGCAGGGCGTCTACACACGCCACCTCACCAAGGCGCTCGTCGACCTCGGCCACCACGTCGAGGTGTTCGGCGGCCAGCCCTACCCGGTGCTCGACCCGCGCGTGCCGCTGCACCGCCTGCCCAGCCTCGACATCTTCAACGACCAGTACCCCGGCCGCTTCCCCGCGTACTGGGAGATCCGCGACCAGGCGAGCCTCGTCGAGACCGCCGAGTTCCTGCGGGGACGCTTCGGCGAGCCCCGGGCCTTCGCGCTGCGGGCGCTGCGGGCGCTCGAGCCCCGCGCGCACGAATTCGACCTGGTCCACGACAACCAGTGCCTCGGCCACGCGATCCGGCGCATCGAGCGGCTGATCCCGACGATCGTCACCCTGCACCACCCCATCACGAAGGACCGCCGCCTCGAGATGGACCATGCGAAGTCCTGGTGGAAGCGGCGCGCGGTGTCGCGCTGGTACGGATTCGTGCGGATGCAGGGCCGCGTCGCATCCCGGATGCCCCGGATCGTCGTCGTCAGCGAGAACTCGATCGCCGACATCCACGCGGACATGGGCGTCCCGCTCGACCGGATGCGCCTCGTGCCCGTCGGCGTCGACCCCGACCTGTTCGCACCCGTGCCGGGCGTCGCACGCAAGCCCGGCCACCTCATCACCACCGCATCCGCCGACGTCGCGCTCAAGGGGCTCTCGTACCTGCTCGAGGCGCTCGCGGTGCTGCGCCGCGAGCGCGACGTGCACCTCACGATCATCGGCCGGCCGCGCGAGGGGGCAAACGCCGACCTCATCAGGTCGCTGGGCCTCGGCGACTGCATCACGCACGTGTCGGGCGTGAGCGACGAGCGGATCGTCGAGCTCTACGCCGAGAGCGAGCTCGCCGTCGTGCCGAGCCTCTACGAGGGATTCAGCCTCCCCGCGATCGAGGCGATGTCGACCGGCACCTGCCTCGTCGCCACGACCGGCGGCGCACTGCCCGAGGTGACCGGCCGCGACGGCGAGACCGTCCTGTCGTGCCCGGCCGGCGACGCAGCGGCGCTCGCCGCCGCGATCCGCCGCGGCCTCGACGACGCCGCGCTGCGCCAGCGCATCGGCGCCGCGGGACGCGCGCGAGTCGCCGAGCGCTGGAGCTGGCGGCGGTGCGCCGAGCTGACCGTCGACCAGTACCGCGAGGTGCTCGCAATGCCGCACAACGCAGCGCGCCGCAGGCAGCGCTGATGCTGACCGTCAGGTTCGAACGGCTCGGACTGGATCGGGGTTCGGCGTTCCTCGACGCCGGCGCGGGATTCGGGCGCCACGCGTTCGAGGCGGCGCGCCGAGGCGCAAGGGTCGTCGCGCTCGACTGGGCCGACGACGAGGTGCGCACGACCCGCAACACCTTCGCCGCGATGCTCGCGGCGGGCGAGATCGGGCCCGAGGCGCTTGCCGGCGCGCTCCGTGGCGACGCGACGAAGCTGCCGTTCGCCGACGCGTCGTTCGATTGCGTGGTCACCTCCGAGGTCCTCGAGCACATCCCCGACGACGGCGCCGCGATCCGCGAGCTCGTCCGCGTGCTGAAGCCCGGCGGCACGTTCGCGGCGACCGTCCCGTCGTGGCTGCCCGAGCGCATCAACTGGGCCCTCTCGGACGAGTACCACGCGCCGTTCGTCCCCGGCGGACACGTCCGGATCTACCGGCGTCGGCAGCTCGCCGGCGCGCTGCAGCGGGCGGGACTGCGCATCACCGGCTCGCACCGCGCGCACGGACTCCACTCCCCGTACTGGTGGCTGCGGTGCCTCGTCGGACCCGCGCGCGAGGATGTCGCGGCTGTCCGCGCCTACCGCCGGTTCCTCGAGTGGGACATCGTCGCGCGGCCGCTGCTCACCCGCATCCTCGAGCGCGCGACGGCACCCGCCATCGGCAAGAGCCTCGTGCTGTACGCCGTGAAGGACGCCGCATGACCGCCTTCGACGACGCGCCGCTCGGCGGCGCCGTCACCGCCGCCGAGCTCGCCGACACGGCAGCGTGGATCGCCGGACTGCAGCAACCCGACGGCATGATCCTCTGGAACGAGGACGGCCACTGCGACCCGTGGAACCACGTCGAGACGGCGATGGCCCTCGACACCATGGGCCTGCACGACCGGGCCGTCCTCGCCTACCGGTGGCTCGCCGATTCGCAGCGCGCCGACGGCTCCTGGCACAACTACTACCTCGGCGACGGCTCGGTGAAGGACCCGAAGCTCGACACGAACGTGTGCGCCTACGTCGCCACCGGCGCCTGGCACCACTGGCTGTGCACCGGCGACGCCGCGTTCGTCGCGGAGATGTGGCCGGTCGTGCGGCGCGCGCTCGAATGGGTGCTGTCGATGCGCCGCCCCGACGGCCTCGTCATCTGGGCGCGCGAGGTCGGCGCCGCGCCGTGGGACTACGCGCTGCTCACGGGATCGTCGTCCATCCGCCACGCGCTGCACTGCGGGGCCAACCTGGCGGCCGTGGCCGGCCAGCACCAGCCCGAGTGGCGCGCCGTCGCCGACCACCTCGACGCCGCGATCTGCGGCACCCCGGAGGTGTTCGAGCCGAAGGACCGGTGGGCGATGGACTGGTACTACCCCGTGCTCACCGGCGCGGTCACGGGGACCGACGCGTCGTCGCGCCTCGAGCGGCAGTGGGACGAGTTCGTCATCGAGGGCCGCGGCGTCCGCTGCGTGTCGGACGAGGACTGGGTGACCGCGGCCGAGACCGCGGAGTGCGCGCTCGCCCACGCGGTCGTCGGCGACCGGGCGCGCGCACTCGACCTGCTGTCGTGGACCAGGGCGCACCGGCTGGAGTCGGGCGCATACCTGACCGGCATCGTGTACCCGCACCGCACGGTCTTCCCCGCGGACGAGGTGTCCGCCTACACCGGCGCGGCCGTGATCCTCGCGGCCGACGCGATCGCCGGTTCGTCGCCCGCCAGTGCGCTGTTCGGCGGGCTCGCCGTGCTGGACTGACGCTCCCACCGACGAAAGGACCGACGTGCCCGCACTCGACCGATCCGCCTGCGCCCTGCTGTTCTCCGGGGCCCACACCGCCCATGCGTTCGGGGACGAACCCGTGACCGATGCGCAGATCCGCGAGCTCTGGGACCTCGTCTCGCCCGCTCCGACCGCCTTCAACAGCCATCCGATGCGCATGGTGCTGGTCCGCTCGGCCGCCGCCCGCGAACGGCTCGTGTCGCACATGTCCGAGGGCAACAAGGCCAAGACGGCCGCCGCTCCGCTGAGCGTCGTGCTCGCGTGGGACGACGCGTTCCCCGCCACGCTGCCGCGCGTGCTGCCGCACAACCCCGCGGCCGCGGGCTTCTTCGGCGACGACGAGCGGCGCCGGACGTTTGCCGTGCAGCAGGCGTGGCTGCAAGCCGGGTACTTCATCGTCGGCGTCCGCGCCATCGGGCTCGCCGCCGGTCCGATGCTCGGGTTCGACGCACCGGGGGTCGACGCCGACCTGCTCGCCGGCACCTCGCTGCGGTCGATCTGCGTCGTCAACGTCGGCGCCCCGTCCGCCGACTCCTACAAGCCGCGGTCGCCCCGGCTGGCCTACGACGAGGTCGTCACCGTCCTCTAGGCGGGCGCAAGGAGGACGCGGAGCGATCCGCAGCGCGACACCTCGACGAAACCCGCCCGCACCGCCGGCTGGTGGATCTCCTCGAACGGAGCCTGTCCGCCGTCCGCCGGATCCTCGAAGACGTCGTGGATGGCGAGCAGGCCGCCCGGTGCCACCTTCGGCGACCACGCGAGCCAGTCGGCGCGGGCGACGTCGCGTCCATGGCCTCCGTCCACGAAGACGAGCGACGCGGCACCGGTGAGGCGCGCGGCGACGGCCGTCGACTCGCCGATCGCCTCTCGTACGACGTCGCCCAGGCCGGCCCGCGCGATGGTCGCGCGGAAGTGCGGCAGGGTGTCGATGCGGCCCGTCGCCGCGTCGACGAGCGACGGGTCGTGCCACTCCCATCCCTCCTGGTTCTCCTCCGAGCCGCCGTGGTGGTCGACGGCGTGCACGACGGTGCCGCACGCGCGGGCCGCCGCGCCGAGCCACACCGTGCTGCGACCGCAGTACGAGCCGACCTCGACGAACGGACGTCCCGGGACGCGTCGCGCCGCGTCGATCGCCGCCGCAAAGAGCGCGTCGCCCTCGTCGGGCGGCATGAAGCCCTTCGTGCCGATCGCCACGTCCCTCAGGACCGGATCCATCCCCCGCACCGTGGCGACGCTACCCGTGCGTGCCAACATGGATCGGTGCACTCGGCCCTCGACGAGCTCGTCTCGCTGCTCGACCTCGAGCAGATCGAGATCAACATCTTCCGTGGCCGGCCCTCGGACGAGAACCGGCAGCGGGTGTTCGGCGGACAGGTTGCGGGGCAGGCGCTCATGGCCGCGGCACGCACCATCGACGAACCCGACCGGCGCGTGCACTCGCTGCACGCCTACTTCCTCCGCGCGGGCACGCAGGGCAGGCCGATCCTCTACGAGGTCGACCGCATCCGCGACGGCACCAGCTTCTCCACCCGGCGGGTCGTCGCGATCCAGCACGGCAAGGCGATCTTCAACCTGCACGCGAGCTTCCAGCGCCGCGAGGACGGACTCGAGTACCAGGTCGACGCGGACGGGGGCGTGCCGGACCCCGAGTCGCTGCCCGACTTCACGACGCGCATGGAGCCGTTCCGCGAGCAGCTGGGCGACTGGTACCTGCGCCCGCGCCCGATCGACCAGCGCTACTGCGACGGGAGCCCCTTCGACAGGCGGGGCAACCCGCTGCCGGGCCAGCGGGTCTGGTTCCGCGCGGACGGCAGGCTCCCCGACGACGTGGTCCTGCACGACTGCGTCGCCACCTACGCCAGCGACATGACCCTGCTCGACACCGCGCTGCTCCCGCACGGACTCTCGTGGTTCGACGGTTCGGTCCAGATGGCCAGCCTCGACCATGCGATGTGGTTCCACCGCGACTTCCGCGCCGACGACTGGCTGCTGTACCAGCAGGCGTCGATCTCGACGTCGGGATCCCGCGGCCTTGCGGAGGGCCGGATCTACTCGCGCGACGGGCGCCTCGTGATCACCGTGGTGCAGGAGGGGCTGACCCGCCTGACGCGCAGCCGCTAGCCGATGCGCTTGTCCATGAAGAGGTCCTCGAGCGCGTCGAAATTCTCGATGCAGTGACCGGCGCCGAGCACGACGGCCTCGAGGGGCTGCTCCGCGAGCACGACCGGCACCTTCGTGTCGCGGGCGATCCGGACGTCGAGGCCGCGCAGCATGGCCCCGCCGCCGACGAGGTACATGCCGCGCGACAGGAAGTCCTGGTGCATCTCGGGGTTCGCCTTGCCGAGGAGCGTGCCGACCGATTCGATCATCTGCTTCAACACCGGATTGATCGCCTCGCGGATCTCGGCCGCGGTGAGCACGACGCTCTTCGGGAGCCCGCTCGCCATGTCTCGGCCGCGCACCTCGGCATCCTGCTCGTCGGGCATCTCCACCGCGGTGCCGATGCTCTTCTTGATCTCCTCGGCCGTGCGCTCGCCGATGGCGAGGCCATGGGCACGGCGGGCGTGGGCCTGAATGGCCGCGTCGATGTCGAAGGAACCCTTCCGCAGCGCCTCGATCCACACGATGCCGCCCAGGCTGATGATGGCCGACTCGGTCGTGCCGCCCCCGATGTCGATCACCACGTTGCCCGTCGGCTCGTCGAGCGGGAGGTCGGCGCCGATGGCTGCGGCCATGGGCTGCTCGATCAGTCGCGCCTCCGAGGCGCCGGCGCGCCGCGTGGCGACCGTGACCGCGCGGCGCTCCACCTCGGTGATCGCCGACGGCACGCAGATCAGCACCCGCGGCCGCGAGAACCGCGACACTCCGGCCCGCTGCAGCAGGAGTCGGATCATCTTCTCGGTCACCTCGAAGTCGGTGATCGCCCCGCCGCGCAGGGGACGGACGGCGACGATGAACTCCGGCGTGCGGCCGATCATCGACCACGCATCGTTGCCCGTCGCCAGCACGTCGCCCGTCTTGCGGTTCATCGCGATGACGGAGGGTTCGTTGATGACGATGCCCTCACCCTGCTTGTAGACGAGCGTGTTGGCGGTGCCGAGATCGATGGCGAGGTCCCGCGCCACGGCCTACCTTCCCCGCCCGAGGGACCGCACGCTGCCCCGGACGTTCGAGCGCGACTCGAGCGACAGCGCGTCGAGGTGCCTGCGGAAGCGGGCGACGCCGGTCCTGCTCTGGAACGTCCTCTCCTCGCGCCTCACCACGAGCAGCAGCAGCACCGACGACAGCACCGACACCGCCATCAGCCCGGATGCGACCGCGTTCACGCCGTGCCCTGCGCGTCCACGAAGTCGCGGAGGTCGACCACCTGCCGGGCGGATCCCGCCCATTCGGTGCCATCCCTCCACGTCTCGCGCTTCCAGATGGGGACCGTCGCCTTCAGTGCGTCGATGCCGAACCTCGCCGCAGCGAAGGCATCGGGACGGTGCGGCGCGCCCACCACGACGACGACCGAGGACTCCCCCACGGGCACGTCGCCGGTGCGGTGCAGCATCGCGACGCGGACGACCGACGGGTGGCGACGGCGGATCTCGGCGACGATCTCGGCCATCCGCGGAAGGGCTGCGTCCTCCCACGCCTCGTAACTGAGGGCGCTCACGCCGTCGCGGCCCTCCGAGTGGTCGCGGGCGGTGCCGGAGAACAGCACGACGGCGCCGCACGACGGGTGGACCGCCCAGTCGTAGGCGCGGCCGACGTCGAGCCGGTCGGGGGAGATCGCCAGGAGCGTCCTGTCCTCGTCAGGCTCGGTGTGCGCAGCCATTGCTTCAGCGTACCGTCGGGCAGTGAAGCCGCCGGAGCGACGGCGGTCGTTAGTGTCGCCGGCGGTGACCGACGGGCTGGGTGCCGGCGACAACGACGAACCTTCGGGAGGCCTCCCTGCTCCGCTGCCGCTCCACGAGCGCACGTGGATCCATCCATCGGAGCTCGGAGCGATCCACGCAGCCGATCGCGCCCGCGCAGGCGACACCGTCAAGCAGGCCAGCATCCTCGTCGCCGTCGCCAGCGTCGTGCTCTCGCTCCTCTTCGTCCAGGCGGTGAACCCCGCGAGGCGCCCGGCACCGCGTGCGCGCGCATTCGACACCACCCCGGTGTCGGGGACGTCGGGGACGCCGGGACCGCGCCGGGCGGAACTCGTGGGCTCGGTGGCCGCGACCGGTGCGCCCGTCGCGGCGCTCGGGGACGGCGCGGTGATGGTCGCACCGTCCGGGCAGGGCGAACCGGGGAGCACGGTGTCCGTGGCGTTTCGCGGCGGGGTCATCGACGCCACGGTGCTCGGGACGGAGAACGGGTACGGGTTGCAGCTGCTGTCGATCCCGGCGGACGGCGGTTCCGCCGCCGGTACCCCGTTCGTCCCGCCCGTCGCCGAACCCGCACCGGAGCCGAGCCGCGGCGACACGATCACCGTCCACGGCGCGAACGACGCGGTCGGCACCGCCACGATCGGCATCGCCAGTGGCGCGCTCCATCCGTTGCTGCCGGTCGATCCAGGGCTCGACCATCCCGACGGGGGTGGACCGGCGTTCGACGACGAGGGACGGTTGTGCGGGTGGGTCGTGGTGGTGAACGGCGCGCACCTGCTCGTCCCGGTCGCGGAGCTGCTCGCGGCCGTCCCTAGGCTCGCCGCAGATGCCGGACGAACCTGACGATCCCTTCGGCAAGCTGCCGTTCTTCGGCGACCTTGCACGGGCCATGTCGGGACAGGGTCCGGTCAACTGGGACGTCGCGCGCCAGGTTGCGTTCACGTCCGCGGCGCAGGGAGCCACGAGCGAGCCGAACGTCGATCCCGCATCGCGGATCTCCATCGAGCGGTCGTTCGCCGAGGTCGATCCGCACGTCCGCGCGCTGACCGGGTTGTCCACCGGTGCCGGGGGCCGTCCGCCGGCGATCCTCGCAGTCAACCGCTCGACGTGGGCGCACCACACGCTCGAGGCCTACCGTCCGATCGTCGCGGGACTCGCCGACGCACTTGCGCCCGGCGCCGGGCGCGACGGGGTCGAACGCGACGGCTCGGACAATCCCATGGCGGCGCTGCTCTCCCGCTTCTCCTCGATGATGGCCCCCGCCATGCTCGGCATGGCCGTCGGCACGCTCGTCGGCCAGCTCGCGCAGCGCGCGTTCGGCCAGTACGACCTGCCGCTGCCGCGCGAGCCGCGCGGCCAGGTACTGGTCGTCCCCGCCACGATCGACGCCTTTGCAGCCGACTGGAGCATCGAACCGGACCACATGCGCCGGTGGGTCGCGGTGCACGAGCTCGTCGTGCACGCCGTGTTCGGCGTCGACCACGTGCGGTCGGCCATCGACGGCGCGGTCCGCCGCTACGTCTCGGGGTTCCGCTCCGATCCTGCGTCGATCGCGGATCGGATGGCCGGCATCGCCGACGCGGGCGGGGATCCCGCGGCCGCGCTCCAGCAGCTCCTGTCCGATCCGACGCTGCTGCTCGGCGCCGTCCGTTCCGCCGAACAGGACGCACTCGCCCCCGAACTCGACGCGATGGTCGCCGCGCTCATCGGCTACGTCGACCGCTGCGTCGACACCGTCGCGGCAGCGGTCGTCCCCTCGGCGTCCGCGGTCGGCGAGGCCGTGCGGCGGCGGCGCATCGAGTCGGGGCCGCACGACCGGTTCGTCGAGCAGCTGCTGGGACTCCGGCTGACGCGGGACCAGGTGGCGCGCGGCTCGGCCTTCGTCAACGGCGTGATCGAGCGCGCCGGCAACGACGGCCTCGCCCGGCTCTTCGAGGCCCCCGGATCGCTCCCGACCCCGAGCGAGGTGGACGCACCGGGACTGTGGCTCGCCCGGCTCGGGGAGCGCTGACTCAGGACCGTTCGAACTTGTAGCCGAGCCCGCGGATCGTCACGATCCGCGCGGGGTTCGACGGATCGGACTCGACCTTCGCCCGCAGGCGCTTGACGTGCACGTCGAGCGTCTTGGTGTCGCCGAAGTAGTCGGATCCCCACACCTTGTCGATCAGCTGGTCCCTCGTCAGGACCCGGCCCGCGTGGGACATCAGCACCCAGAGCAGCTCGAACTCCCGGAGCGGCAGCCGCACCGGCTCCCCGCGCACCGTCACCACGTGCCGCTCGGGGTCGATCGTCACGTCGCCCACGGCGACGGCAGACCCCGATCCATCCGCGCCGTCGTCGGACGGGCGCTCGGCCCGGCGCAGCACGGCGCGGACGCGCGCCACCAGCTCGCGCAGGCGATACGGCTTGACCACGTAGTCGTCGGCACCCACCTCGAGGCCGACCACCGCGTCGATCTCCGCCCCCTTCGCCGTGACCATGATGATCGGCACCTGGCTCGTGCGCCGGATCTCGCGGCACACGTCGGTGCCGGACAGCCGCGGCAGCATCACGTCGAGCAGGATCACGTCCGGTGCAGACGCGGCGAACTCGTCCAGGGCCTCCGCTCCGTCGCGCGCCACGCGCACCTCGAACCCCTCGCGCGACAGTCCCACCTGCAGGGCGTCGACGAAGGACTCCTCGTCGTCCACGACGAGCACGACCGGCCTGCGCTCAGGCACCGGCACCTCCCGACGACGGCAGCGACACCGTGAAGGTGCTCCCACGCCCCTCCTCCGACCGCACCGTCACCGTGCCGCCGTGGTTGTCGACGACGTGCCGGACGATCGACAGGCCGAGCCCCGTCCCCCCGGTGGCCCGGCTGCGCCCCTTGTCGACCCGGTAGAAGCGCTCGAAGATCCGTTCGTGGTCGGCGGCCGCGATGCCGATCCCGTGGTCGGCGACGGACACGACGACGCGGCCGTCCGACGTCCGGCACGTCACGTCGACCTCCCCGCCCCGGTTCGAGTACTTCACCGCGTTCTCCACGAGGTTCGACACCGCGGACACGAGCTGGCTGCGGTCCCCCAGCACGGTGCATTCCCCGCCCACGGACACGGACACGGACACCGCCGACTGCTGCGCAGTGTGCTGCTGCTGGCCGACGGCCTCGCGCACGACGTCGGCCATGTCGAGCGGCTCCATGTCGCCCGATCCGAACTCGATGCGCGACAGGTCGAGGAGGTCGTCGACGATCGCCGCCATGCGGTGCGCCTCCGAGACGATGCGGCCGGCGAGACGGCGGACCGTCTCCGGGTCGTCCTCGCCCACGAGCGCGTCGCTCAGCGCCGCCACGCCGCCGATCGGCGTCTTCAGCTCGTGGCTGAGGTTGGCGACGAAGTCCGTCCGGACCGCGTCGATGCGCTTCCGGTCGGTCACGTCCTCGATGCGCGCGACCGCACCCGACGGCGACAGACGGCTGCTCCGGATGACGAAGTGCCGGGGGGGCGGGCCCGCCACCACGATCTCGCGCTCGGCGTCGCCCGCGGCGAGCTGCTCCTGCGCCGCTCGCCACACGAGCACGTCGACGTGCCGCACGCCGGTCATCGCGGGTGCGCGACGGTTCTGCAGCACCCTGCCGTCCGGCAGTGCCACGACGACGCCGATCGGGATCTCGTCGAGCGCGGCGACCACGGTCCGTTCGTCGACGACGGGTTCGGTGGCGGCGTCACCGGGGCGCCCCTCCCCGTCGCCGCGGCGCCCGGGCCATGCGGGCACCTACGAACCCGCTGGGGTCTGCCGTTCGTGGAAGCGGTTCGCGCCCTTGTGCTCCGGCTTCCACCCGGTGAGGAGGAAGCGCGTGCGCTCGGAGACGTTGACCGCGTGATCCCCGATCCGCTCGTAGAAGCGGGCGACGACGGCGAGCTGCACGGCGACGCTGAGTTCGATCTGCTCGCGGGAGTGGATCTCGAACATCTCCTGCAGGAACTGCCGGTGCAGTCCGTCGAGGAACGAGTCCATGTCGTCAATCGCCGCCGCCTTGGGCGCATCGTTGGTCTCGAATGCGTCCATTGCCGCGATGTAGAGCTGCTGGGCCTGCTCGCTCATCTTGCTGATCAGTCCGCGCAGCACCGGGTCGATCGGGTGCCCGTAGATGCGTCGCGCGGCCTTGCAGATGTTCACCGCGAGGTCGGCGGAGCGCTCGAGCTCGCCGGAGATCTTGATGATCGCGACGAGTTCGCGCAGGTCGCGGGCCACGGGAGCCTGCAGCGCCAGCGCGCGGAAGCACCGGTCCTCGATGTCCACGGAACGGGCGTCGATCTCGTCGTCGGACTGCACGAGGTAGTCCGCACCCTCGAGGTCGCCGCTCAGGAGCACCGCGGTCGCGCGGGGAATGGCCTCGATGACGGAAGCCCCGAGCAGCAGCACCTCGCCCCGAAGTGCCTCGAGCTCCTGATGGAACGTCCTGCGCAGCTCTTCCATGCGACCTCCGTGACCCGTGGCGACTCCGACGCTACTGCCGCATGGTGACGCACCGGCGACCGACGGGTTGCCGGCGGGTGAACTGCCGCGGCTACTTCACCTGCGAGTTGCGCACCCATTCGTAGAGACGCTGCTGGGCGTCGGACGTCCCGACGATCCGCTCCCACGTCCCGTCGGGCCGCATCTCGAAGCGCGCCGCCGAGGCGTCGAGCAGGTACCCGAGCGCCCGATCGAGCCACGCACGGTGCTTGGGGTGCGTCACCGGTACGAGCACCTCCACCCTGCCGTCGAGGTTCCGCCCCATCAGGTCGGCGGACCCGATGAGGTGCAACGGCTCCCCGTCGAGGCCGTGGCCGAACCGGTAGATGCGCGAGTGCTCGAGGTAGCGGCCGAGGATCGAGCGCACCCTGACGCCCTCGGACAGGCCCGGCACGCCCGCGCGCAGGCAGCAGATTCCACGCACCACCAGGTCGACGGATGCGCCAGCGGCGGCCGCACGGTAGAGCGCCTCGATGACCTCGGAGTCGGAGATCGAGTTCAGTTTCAGCGTCACCGACCCCTCGGAGCCGTGCGACGCCTCGCCGTCGATGAGCTCCACGATGCGACGCCGCAGCCGTTGTGGCGCCGCGATCAGCGTCCGGTAGTCCGGTCGGCGGGCGTATCCCGTGAGCGAGTTGAACAACTCGGTGGCATCGGCCCCCACGTCGTCCTCGCACGTGAAGTAGCCGAGGTCCTCGTACGACCGCGCAGTGACCGAGTTGTAGTTGCCCGTCCCGAGGTGCACGTACCGGCGCAGGCCGTCGGCCTCGTTCCGCACGACGAGGATGCACTTCGCGTGGGTCTTGAGGCCGACGAGCCCGTACGTCACGTGCACTCCGGCGAGCTCGAGTTCCTTCGCCCACGAGACGTTCCGCGCCTCGTCGAAGCGCGCCTTCAGCTCGAGCACGGCGGCGACCTGCTTGCCTGACTCGGCGGCGGCGATCAACTGGCGCGCGATCGACGAATCGCCCGAGGTCCGGTACAGCGTCGCCTTGATCGACTGCACGTGCGGATCGGCGGCAGCCTGCGCGACGAACGCCTCGGTCGACGACGAGAACGACTCGAACGGATGGTGGACCAGCAGCTGCCGCTCCCTGATGACGTCGAACATCGAACGGCCGGTCTCAGCCGCGTCGACGAGCCGCCCCGCGGTGACCGGCGGCCAGGGCCGGTGCCTGTGCATCGGCCGATCGAGGACCGCGATCTGGTTGAGGGCGGTGAAGTCCAGGAACGTGCGGTGGCGGACGACGTCGTCGCGCGACAGTTCGAGCTCGTCGAGCAGCAACCGGAGCACGTCGTCGGGGACGTCATCCTGCACCTCCAGCCGCACCGCACGGCCGAAGCGACGGCGGCGCAACTCGAGTTCGACCGCCTCCAGCAGATCCTCTGCGTCCTCGTCGTCGAGCGACAGGTCGGCGTTGCGGGTGACGCGGAAGACGTGGCTGCCCTCAATCTCCATTCCCGGGAAGAGCCGGGGCAGATGGGCCCGCACCGCCTCCTCAAGGAGCACGAACCGGTCGGCCGCCCCGGTCGGGACGACGCGCGCGAAGTTCGCCGGCATCTTCACGCGCGCAAACCTGCGCCCGTCGTTCGTGGGGTCGCGCACGAGGACCGCGAGGTTGAGCGCGAGGTTCGAGATGTACGGAAACGGGTGTGCGGGATCGACGGCGAGCGGCGTGAGGACGGGGAAGATGCGCGAGTCAAAGACGCGGCCCACCGTCTCGCGCTCGCCGTCGGACAGGGCATCCCATCCGAGCACCTCGATTCCCGCCCCCCGGAGGGCGGGCGACAACGAGTCGGACCAGAGGCGTTCCTGGCGGGCCACCATCCCGCGCACGCGCACCGCGATCTCCGCGAGCTGCTGCGCCGGGGAGCGCCCGTCGGGCGACGGCGTCGCCACCTCCGCCGCGACCTGGTCCTTCAGCGCCGCGACGCGAATCTGGAAGAACTCATCGAGATTGCTGGAGACGATCGCCGCGAACCTGCAGCGCTCGAGGAGCGGCGTCGCCGACTCCTCGGCGAGGACGAGCACCCTCTCGTCGAAGTCGAGCCAGCTCAGTTCGCGGTTGAGGTACCGCTCGTCGCCCACGGCCGCCCCGGGTCAGAAGTGGCGGGTATCGGTGAGGACCGGAATGTCGGGTTCCCACTCCACCGTGATGCGCTCGCGCCGCGCGTCGTTGTCGATGCGCACGCGGTTGCGGCGCACCTGCGGGTCGCGGGGCGTGATCAGCACGAGCCGGGCCAGCACCCGCGCACGGAAGTCCTCCATGTGGTTCGGATCGCCGTAGTCGGCGTACACCTCCCAATGGGGCGCCACGGGGCCCAGGTACACGATCCGCGCGTGCCCGACCGGGGGCAGGACGTCCTGATACTCCATGTGCGACACGCTGGACAGGCTACCGACGGAGGGGACGAGTAGGGTGTCCAGCACGGTGAAGGACTTCTCCACAGACCCGTCTGCGGTGGTCCGGTCGACCGACTGGATGCAGCAGGGCAACTGCCGGGACACGAACCCGGCCGTCTTCTTCCCCTCTGACGGGGCGGGGGTCGAGCGCGCCCGCGCGGTCTGCGTCAACTGCCCCGTTGCGGCCCAGTGCCTGGAGTACGCCCTCGCCCTGCACATCGACCACGGGGTCTGGGGCGGCTGCTCCGAGCGCGAGCGCCGGCGCATCGCCAAGCGCCGCCGCCTCGAGGCCGAGCGCCGCGCCAGCTGAGCAGCCCGCCGTGGCCGGCTTGGACCTGATCGCCGCGATCGACGTCGGCACCAACAGTTTCCACATGGTCGTCGCCCGGGCGGTGCCGAACGGCTTCGAGGTCGTCACCCGCGAGAAGGAGACCGTCCGCCTCGGCACCGGTTCGGGCGAGATGTCCCGACTCGACGAGGCGCGGATGGACCGCGGGGTCGCCTGCCTCGCACGGATGGCGGACGTCGCCGCGTCGCACGGCGCGGAGGTCCGCGCCGTCGCCACCAGCGCGGTCCGGGAGGCCCGGAACCGCGGCGAATTCGTCAAGCGCGTCCGCCGCGAGGCGGGCATCGAGCTCGAGGTCATCTCCGGCGTGGAAGAGGCGCGGCTCATCCACCTGGGCGCGTCCCGGGCGATCGGCGGAAGCGCACGGATGCTCCTCTGCGACATCGGTGGCGGCTCGACCGAGATCGTGATCGGCGGAGCCGACGAGGAACTGCTGGCCCGCAGCTTCAAGCTCGGCGCGGTGCGACTCACGGAGCGGTTCTTCTTGGACGACTCCCTGCACCCCGCCGCCATCAGCGCATGCCGGGCCTACGCCCGGTCGCGGCTCGTCGCCATCGAGCGCGACGTGGCGGCACTCGGCTTCGACGTGGCGGTGGCGTCGTCGGGCACGGCCGAGACGGTGGCGCGGCTCGTCGCCACCGCGGGCGGACAACCCGAGCCGCACAACCTGAACCGGTTCGCATTCAGCCGTAGCGACGTCTCAACGACCGTCGCGCGGCTCGCCGCGCACCGCACGGCCGGCGAGCGCTCCGCCGCCCTCGGCATCGACCGCAACCGCGCAGAGATCATCATCGCCGGCGCCGTCATCCTCGAGGCGGTCGCCGACGTCTTCCGCGTGCAGGAGTTCGTGTTCAGCGACTACGCACTCAGGGAGGGCCTGCTCATCGACACCCTGCGCCGGCGCGGCCTCTCGCCCGCCGCGGGCGACCCTGCGATGCACAGCGTCGAGCAGCTGGCACGGCGCTGCGACGACCGTCCCGAGCACTCGCGCCACGTCGCCCGGCTGGCGGTGCGCCTGTTCGACCAGCTCCGCGACGACCTCGGCGTCGACGCCTCGGCCCGCAGGCTGCTCGAGGCCGCCGCCCTGCTCGCCAACGTCGGCGTCGTGGTGTCGCACACGCGCCACCACCACCACTCGTACTACGTGATCCGCAACTCCGAGCTGGTCGGCCTCAGCGACCGCGAGATCGAGGTGATCGCACAGGTCGCGCGGTACCACCGCAAGGGCGCCCCCAAGGCCGACCACCCCGAGTTCGCCGCGCTGCCCGCCCGCGACCAGCACCTGGTGCGCGCGCTCGCCGGAGTGCTGCGCATCGCGATCGGCCTCGACCGCACGTTGGACGGACGGGTGACGGACGTGACCGTCGAGCGCGGCACGGATGCCCTCGTGCTCTGCTACTCGGCGGCGGGCGCGAGGGACGTGATCGACTACGCCGTGAAGGAACGCTGCGGGCTGATCGCCGACGTTCTGGGTCGCGACATCGAGGTCGCGACCTCCTGACGGGCCTCTAGCCCGCCGGAACTCAGAAGGACGGTCGCAGCGCTACTGCGCTGCGGGCGGCGTGGAGCTGCCCTGCTGGTCGGAACCCTGCCCAGCCTGCGACTGACCCTTCTTGAACTCCTGCTGCGCCTGGCCGAGATTGCGTGCGATCTTCGGCAAACGCGAGCCGAACAACGCCACGGCAATGACCAGGACGACGATCCATTCCCATCCGCTTGGCATGTCCTGCAACCTAGCAGCACGGGCCGCCGATGCGATAGAGAGATGTCCGTGCTGGAGTGCGTGGTGAACGTGAGCGAGGGATCCGACCGGCGGGTGCTGGCGGCCCTGACCGAGGCCGCCGGCAGCGACCTGCTCGATGTCCACAGCGACGGGGACCACAACCGCAGCGTCTTCACGATGGTCGGCACCGAGGCGCCCCGGCGGCTCGCGCGCCGCACCGTCGAGCTCCTCGACCTCTCCCGCCACGAGGGCGTCCACCCGAGGGTCGGCGCCGTCGACGTCGTGCCATTCGTCCCGCTCGCTCCGACGACCTGGGCCGAGGCGCTGGCCGCACGCGACGACTTCGCCCGCTTCGCCGCGGACGAGCTGGGCGTGCCGTGCTTCCTCTACGGGCCAGAGCGCACCCTTCCCGACATCCGCGCGCACGCCTTCGGCGGGTTGCTGCCCGACCACGGTCCGTCGACGCCGCACCCGACCGCAGGGGCGATGTGCGTCGGCGCGCGGGAGATCCTGGTCGCCTACAACGTGTGGCTCGACAACGGCGACGTGGACCTCGCGAAGTCGATCGCGCGCGAGCTGCGCAGTCCGTCGGTGCGCGCGCTCGGCCTGCTGGTCGGGAAATGGGCGCAGGTGAGCATGAACCTCATCGCGCCCGACGTCACCGGCCCCGCTGCGGTCTACGACGCAGTGGCGGCGCGGGCTCCGGTACGGCGCGCAGAACTGGTCGGCCTGGCGCCGTCGCGCACGCTCGCCTCGATCGACCGGAGCCGATGGGCGGAACTGGATCTTGCCCCGGACCGCACGATCGAGTCCCGGATCGCGGGTCGCAGCATTCCCCGCTGACCGTCGGCTGTGCGGCGCCAGAGCGCCGGGACGGACCACGCCCGGCTCGGGCGGGAGGTCCGTCGGGTCAGGCGGTGGCTGCGGTGCCCGTGCCCTCTTCGCGCTGCTTGCGGCGCAACTTGCGCCGCTCGCGCTCGGACAGCCCGCCCCAGATGCCGAACTTCTCGCCGTTCGCGAGCGCGAACTCGAGGCAATCCTGCTTCACCACGCAGCCCCTGCACACTTCCTTGGCCTCACGGGTGGACGCGCCGCGCTCCGGGAAAAACAAGTCGGGATCGACGCCCAGGCAGTTCGCCTGGTCCTGCCACTGACGGTCGCCGACGAGCGGCGGCATTCCACCTTCCACGATGTTCGATCCTCCTGCGATCCGCGCGCCGTCTCGGCGCTGCTGGTTGTGGGCGGCACCCCCAGGGCCGCGACACCCCTGTAATTACAACGGTGCGATTCTGACAAGAAGCGACCGGAATTGCAAATGCCTGCGCCGAATTCGGGACCAACGGTCTGGGGCTCGGCCAGCCCGGCCGTCACCGGCCGCCGGGTCGCCCTGCTGATCCGTCAGCCGGCGCGTCGCCCGCGTCGCTCGACGCGACGACGGTGCTCGAGGAAGTCGACGAGGACGTAGCCGCCGAGGGTCTCGTGGGTCGTGAAGAACGCCCGGCCGCCGTTGATCGTGGCCATCCTCTCCACGAAGTGCTGGAGGCCCGAATCGGCGTCGAGCATGAAGGTGTTGATGGTGATCCCGGCGCGGGTGCAGCGGCGCACCTCCCCGATGGTCGCCTCCACCGTCTCGCGCGCGGGGGGATAGTGGAAGTAGACGTCGCCCCGCGCGGTGACGTGCGCGGTCGGCTCGCCGTCGGTGACCATGATCACCTGCTTGCTGCCCCCGCGGCCGTCGAGCAGGCGACGGGCGAGCGCAAGCGCATGGTGCATGTTGGTGCCGTAGGCGAAGTCCCACGACGCCTCGGGCAGCGACTCCGGGCGCAGCTCGCGGGCCGTCTCGCCGAATCCGACGAGACCGAGGAAGTCGCGCGGATACTGCGTCGCAATGAGGTGGTGCAGGGCGATCGCCACCTTCTTCGCGGGGAGGAAATTGCCGCGCATGGGCATCGACATCGACAGGTCCAGCAGCAGCACGGTCGAAGCCCGGGTCTGGTGCTCCATCTGCTCGATCTCGAAGTCGTCGGGCGACAGGCGGATCGGCAGCCCGGGTCCGCCGCGCCGCACGGCGTTGCGCAGCGTGCGGTGGAGGTCGAGGTTGAACGGATCGCCGTACTGGTAGGCGCGCGAGTCGGGCGCGCGCTCGTGGCCGTTGCCGAGCGCGTCGAGCGCGTGCTGCCCGGCGAGGTCGCGGCGCAGTTCGCCGAACAGGTCGCGCAGCGCGTCCGCGCCGAGCCGGCGGATCGCCGCCGGCGTGAGCGACAACCTCCCGTCGCGCTGGTCGATGAGCCCCGCCTCCTCGAGCAGCTTCGTCAGCTCCGCCAGCCGGCCGAGCGACTGGGCCGCGTCGGGACCGGCGAGTTCCGCAAGGCGCTCGAGGTCGACCTCGGAGAGCGCCGCCGGCGACGTCGCCTGCCCGAGCATCTGCTCCAGACCCTCGAGGTCCTGCAGGTCGCGCACCGCCTGCATGGCCCGCCCGAAGCCCATCGGTTCGCTGCCGGTGAATCCCTGGTCGGAGCCCCAATCGAGCTCGCCGTGCAGCGCCTGCAGGTGCCCGGCCAGCTGCTCCATCTGCCAGCGCAGGTCCATGTCCTCGAGCAGCTGGTCGGACAGCCGCTGCAGCTGCTCGCGCTGCTCGGGGGTCATGGACGCGAGCATCTGACGCGCCGCCGCCATCTGCCGTGCCATCTGCTCGAGCAGCTGGTCGAGGGTCTCCGGGCGGTCCGGGAAGAAGTCGCCGAAGCGCTCCATGAACTCCTCGAAGCGCGGGTCCTCTCCCCGCGCGCGCCGATCGAGCATCTCGTTGAGGGCAGCGAGCATGTCCTTCATGCGGGCGAGGTCGCCCGGCTGCATGCCGTCGACCGCCGACGACACCTGGTCGAGGTGCTGCTGGACGACCTGCTGGCGCAGCCGCTCGACGAGGTCGTCGAACCTCCGCTGCGCCGCGGCCGACTCGAAGTCGTACGACTGGAGCGACGACACGCGCCCGGCGAGGTCGTCGGGCAGGAGGTCGAGCTGGATGCCCCGCTCGGCAGCCGACGCCTGCGCGGTCGCGGCGCGGCGCTCGTCGCCCGACGCGCGCGCCTCGTCGAGCCGACGGTCGATCTCGTGGCGCTCCTCGTCGACGATGTCGGCGAGCTCGTCGGCGATCTCCTCGTACACGCCACCCAGGTCGCCGCTCTCGCGGATCTCCTCGCGCCGCTGCCGCAGCCGCTCCATGATCTCGCGGAGCCCCTCGATGCGCCCGCCGTCCGGACCGTCCATGCCCTCGCGCATCAGCCGTGCGAGCGCGCTCGCGGGATCGCCGTGGTACAGCAGGTCGTCGCCGATGCGGCGCATGACGTCGTCGGCATCGAGTTCGAAGCCGCGCTGCGTTCCGTCCCAGCGCGAGTAGGAGAATCCGGCACCCATGTCCGGTCCGCCCGTCCCGCGGCCTAGGCCCGCGCGCGGTACGTGCTCGACGAGCCCGCGACGTCCTTGTTCAGCCGCTTGCCGAGGTGCAGCCCCTCGAGGATGAACTCCGCCGCCGACGCCGCGACCGGCGCCGCCGCCGACCCACCGACGAGCCCCTCGACGAGGTGTGCCAGGCCCGGCACGGACGCGATCATCCCGCCGTAGCGGTCGACGGTCACGTCGTCGCCGCCGTGCACGACGAGGCCCTCGTCGAACGCGGCGACGACCTCGCCGAGCCGCTCGGACACGACCCTCCGCCGGAACACCTGCAGGACGGCTGCCGACACCAGCGACTGCAGGATCGCGCCATCGCGCCCCTCTTCCATCGCCTCGACCTCGATCTTGCCCGCCATCGCCGGCGCGAGCGCGGCGAGGTCGCCGACGCGCGGCGCGACCTCGCGCTCCCCGAGGCGCAGCGCCCGCCGCACCGCGTTGGCACCCAACAGCTCGCGGTTCGCCACCGTGAGCCGGACGCTGACGCCGCTGCGCTGGTTGACGTGGCTGCTCGCCCGTGCGGCCTGGCTGATCGTCGCGACGACGTCCTCCATGAACTCCGGCCAGTGCACCTGCACGTCGGCGATGGTCGACGCGCGCGCCTCCGCGCGCACGATGGCCATCTCGGTCGCGGCGTCGCGCGGGTAGTGCGTCCGGATCTGGCTGCCGAACCGGTCCTTCAGCGGCGTGATCATGCGGCCGCGGTTCGTGTAGTCCTCGGGGTTCGCCGACGCGACGAGCAGCACGTCCAGCGGCAGGCGGACCCGGTAGCCGCGGATCTGCACGTCGCGCTCCTCGAGCACGTTGAGCAGGCCCACCTGGATGCGCTCCGCGAGGTCGGGCAGCTCGTTGATCGCGAAGATGCCGCGGTTCGTGCGCGGCACGAGCCCGTAGTGGATCGTCAGCTCGTCGCTGAGGTAGCGGCCCTCGGCCACCTTGATCGGGTCGACCTCGCCGATGAGGTCGGCGATCGAGGTGTCGGGGGTGGCCAGCTTCTCCCCGTAGCGGTCGTCGCGGTGGACCCACTCGATCGGGGTGGCGTCGCCGTGGTGCGCCACGAGGTCGCGCGCGTGGCGCGACACCGGATGGAAGGGGTCGTCGTTGATCTCGCTGCCGGCAACCACCGGCATCCACTCGTCGAGCAGCCCCGTCAGCGAGCGGATCATCCGCGTCTTGGCCTGGCCGCGCTCG
Organism: Acidobacteriota bacterium; assembly: GCA_018969685.1. GTDB lineage: Bacteria > Actinomycetota > Acidimicrobiia > Acidimicrobiales > Ilumatobacteraceae > UBA3006. The sequence goes on from JAGWXX010000007.1 coordinate 26,887, forward strand.
CCGAGGAACACGACGTCGTGACCCGCGAGCAGCGCGTTCTCGAGCTGCGGCATGACCGTGTCCTCGTAGCCGAGTACGCCCGCGAACAGCGGCTGTCCTGCCGACACGCGCGCGACGGCGTTGCGCCGCATCTCTTCCTTCACCGGAACCGACTGCCACCCCGATGCGCGGAGCTCGCCGAGCGTGCTGGGTCGTGCCATGGGCGGAGGCTACCCACGGGGGGATTCGCGCGCCGTAGCGGGCCATAGGCTCGCGGCCGTGACGATCGCACTGCCCGGACCCGTGCGTCCCGGCGGATACCCCGCACCGGTCGCGGTCGTGACGGGTGCGAACTCGGGCATCGGCCGCGCCACGGCCGTGCACCTCGCGGAACTCGGATTCACCGTGGTCGCCACTGTGCGCAGCGCCGACAAGGCGGGCAAGTTGCTGGCGCTCGCCGCGGCCCGTGGCACGTCGGTCGCCATCGAGGAGCTCGACGTCGCCGACGACCGGTCGGTGTCCGCGGGGTTCGGCCGCATCATCGGGACGTTCGGCGGCGTCGACGTGCTCGTGAACAACGCCGGCATCGGCGGGAACGGCGCCGTCGAGGAGTCGTCGCCGGCGCAGTTCCACGAGTCGTTCAACGTCAACGCCGTCGGCGCCGTGCGGTGCGCGGCGGCCGTGCTGCCGGGCATGCGCGGGCGCGGGCGCGGCGCCATCGTCAACGTGTCGTCCGTCGTCGGGCGGATCGGGGCAGTGGCCCAGGCCCCGTACGTCGCCTCGAAGTGGGCGGTCGAGGGCATCAGCGAGCAGCTCGCCCACGAGGTGGCCCCGTTCGGCGTGCGCGTCGCCGTGGTCGAGCCGGGGATCACCCGCTCGTCGATCTTTGCGAAGAACGTCGACGCTCCCAACGCCACCGGCGCCTACGCGGTGCACTACCGGCGGATGTTCGCGTTCTATGCCGCCGGCCTCGAGGGTGCGACGCCCGCAGAAGACGTCGCCGGCGTGATTGCACGGGCGATCACCACCGACGAACCGCGCCTGCGCTGGGTGTGTTCGTGGGGCGGACCGGGCATCGTCGACGGACGCACCGCGATGACCGACGAGGAATGGGTCGCGCTCGGACTGCACGACGACGACGCCGGATACGCCGACGAGTTCGCGGCGCGGTTCGGCGTCGACCTCTCTGCGCACCTTCCTCCGTCGGACCACTGAGCGGTACGCGCGTCGCGCGTCGTTCCTCCCCCTTCGCCCCGCGACCGACCTGCGTCCACCCTCAACCCGTAGAATGCCGCGCATGGCCACCGCAGCAGCAGCCCGTGAGGCATCGAAGGTGTACGGACACGGCGACAACGAGGTCCGCGCGCTCGACGGCGTGACGGTCGAGTTCGAACAGGGCAGGTTCACCGCCATCATGGGGCCGAGCGGCTCGGGCAAGTCGACGCTGATGCACTGCGTCGCGGGGCTCGACTCGCTCTCGTCGGGGTCGGTCACCATCGGCGAGCACGAGCTGACGTCGATGTCCGACGGCGACCTCACCCGGCTCCGCCGGACGCAGGTCGGGTTCATCTTCCAGGCCTTCAACCTCATCCCCACGCTCAGCGCGCTCGAAAACATCGTGCTGCCGTTGTCGCTCGCGGGCCAGGCCGGCGACCAGCAGTGGATCGACCAGGTGATCGACACCATCGGCCTGCGCGACCGGCTCGGCCACCGGCCGAGCGAGCTGTCCGGCGGCCAGCAGCAGCGCGTCGCCGTCGCCCGCGCCCTCGCCAGCAAGCCCGCGGTGATCTTCGCCGACGAGCCGACGGGCAACCTCGACTCGCGCACGGGGCACGAGGTGCTCGGCTTCATGCGCCGCGCGGTCACCGACCTCGGCCAGACGATCGTCATGGTCACGCACGACGCCGTCGCGGCGAGCTACGCCGACCGCATCGTGTTCCTGAAGGACGGGAAGATCGCCGGCGAGATGCTCGCGCCGACGCCCGAGAAGGTGCTCGACAAGATCAAGAACCTCGGGGAGTAGCGGTGCTCCGCCTCGCATCGAAGATGGCCATGGCCCGCAAGGGCCGCCTGGTGCTGACCTCGCTCGCCATCATCCTCGGCACGAGCTTCCTGTCCGGGACGTTCATCTTCTCGGACACGATCACGAAGACCTTCGACCGGCTCTTCACCGACGTGTTCCGCGACGTCGACGCCTACGTGCGCTCGTCGTCGTTCATCGAGGTGCCGTTCGGCGGCGAGCAGCGCGGCAGCACGCCGATCGACGCCCTCCCGACGGTGCTCGAGGCGCCCGGCGTCGCCGATGCGACCGGCGACATCCAGGCCTTCGCACGAATCATCGGCAAGGACGGCGAGCCCATCGGGCTCGACAACGGCCCGCCCACGTTCGGCGGCATCGCCTCTGCGAGCGTGGCCGGGCTCTGGACGATCGAGGAGGGCCGCCTGCCGGAGGGCCCGAGCCAGATGGTGATGGACCGCGCCAGTGCCGACGACGGCGGGTTCACCGTCGGCGACACGGTCCGCGTGAACGCACAGTCGGGCAGCCGCGAGTTCGAGCTGGTCGGCATCGCCTCGTACGGCGACATCTCGTCGCCGGGTGGCGCCACGTTCGCGCTCTTCGACCAGCCGACCGCGTCGGAGTTCCTGCTCAAGCCCGGCAACGTGGACGCGTTCCTCGTGCAGGGAGACGGATCCATGAGCCAGGAGGAGCTGGCGGCCTCCATCCAGTCGCGCCTCGACCCCTCGCTGAAGCTCGAGGTGCTGACCGGCGCCCGGATCGCGGAGGAGACCAAGGACCAGATCGGCCAGGCGATCGGCTTCCTGACCACCTTCCTCACCATCTTCTCGCTCATCGCGCTCGGCATCGGTTCGTTCGTCATCTACAACGTCTTCTCGATCACGACCGCCCAACGGCTCCGCGAGAACGCGCTGCTCCGGGCGATCGGCGCGGAGCGCGGCCAGGTGACCCGGATGCTGCTGGTCGAGGCGGTCGCCATCGGCGTGGTCGGGTCGCTGCTCGGATTCCTCTCCGGCATCGCGATCTCGCAGGGGTTGAAGGCGCTGCTCGCCGCCTTCGGCGGCGAGATCCCCTCGCAGGGACTGTCGATCGCGCCGAGCGCGGCGGTCATCACGATCGTGGTCGGCACCGTGGTGACGATCGTCGCGGCGATCCTTCCCGCGCTGCGCGCCGGACGCGTTCCGCCGCTGGCCGCCATGCGCGACACCGCGATCGAGACGGTCGGCACGGGCCGCACTCGGCTGGTGATCGCGCTCGTCGCGCTCGCCGCCGGCGGAGCGGCCGTCGCCGCGTCGCTCGCCGGCGCCGACAACCTGGTCCTCGGCCTCGGCGTGATGCTCGTCTTCGCCGCGGTGATCACCGCCGGTCCGCTCCTCGCGAAGCCCGTCGGCCTCGGCATCGGACGGCCGATCGCCGCGCTGCGGGGCATCACGGGCTCCATGGCGCGGCAGAACGCCGTGCGGAACCCGAAGCGCACCGCCCGCACCGCCGCGCCCGTGCTCATCGGCGTCGCGCTCGTCACCGCGTTCACCGCCTTCGCCGCCAGCGTGCGCACCCAGGTGCGCGACGCGATCGGCGAGCAGTTCCGCGGCGACTACGCGGTCAGCTCCCCGCAACAGGGGTTCGGCGGGCTGCCAGTGTCGCTGGCCGACGAGGTCGCGGCCGTGCCCGGCGTCACCCAGGCGACGGGGCTCGGATTCGTCGCCGTCAAGATCGACGGTGAATCGCGGTTCGTCGCCGTGATCGACCCCACCAGCGCATCGGGACTCGTCGACTACAAGATGGTGCAGGGCGACCAGCGGTCGCTCGACGCCGGCGGCATCCTCGTGACGCAGAGCCGCGCCGAGGCCAAAGGATGGGCGCTCGGCGACGTCCTCGACGTGCAGCTCGTGGATGGCACCGAGCGGCCGCTCGCCATCCGCGGCACGTTCGATGCCGAGGGGTTCCTCGGCTCGTACGTCGTCAACCAGGAGGTGTTCGCCGGCAGCGACACGACGCTGTTCGACCAGTTCGTCTACGTGACGACCGACGGGTCGGAGGGCGTGCGGGACGCACTGTTCGACGCGACGGAGGCGCGGGGGCTCGGCAGCCTGCAGAGCCGCGACGAGTTCATCGACGACCAGTCGGGGCAGATCAACCAGATCCTCGCGCTGATCAACGCGCTGCTCGGCCTGTCCATCATCATCGCGGTGGTCGGCATCGTGATCACCCTGCTGCTCTCGGTGTACGAACGGAGGCGGGAGATCGGCCTCCTCCGCGCGGTCGGCATGACCCGGAGCCAGACGTGGGGCACCGTCACCTGGGAGAGCGTGATCACCTCGCTCTACGGCGCGGTCTCCGGCGTCGCGCTCGGCATCGGGATGGGGGCGCTGCTGATCGGCGTGCTCGCCGACGACGGCATCTCCGCGTTCACCCTGCCCATCGGCGGAACGATCGTGATCCTCGTGATCTCGTTCGTCATCGGCGTGCTCGCTGCGATCTACCCTGCGTGGCGCGCGACGCGCACCGACATCATGCAGGCGATCTCGACGACCTGACCGCGGATCGCTGCGCCGTCAGGCGCTGCGGCGCCACGGCGCGCGGCCGAAGAACCACTGCGCGGCGGGGTGCGGATCATCGACCGACGGCACCGGCCCCGTCGACATCGGCGTCCAGTCGGCGCGCGCGTACGGCGCGTGGCCGGTCTGGCACTCCGGGCACCAGTAGGCCACCCGGCTCGCCTCGCCGTGGTGCAGCACCTTGATCGCGCCCCCACAGCGCCGGCAGCCCCTGCCCTGGCGCCCGTACACCTGCAGCGCAGCAGCATCCATCGGCATCGCCGCGACCATCTCGGTGATGAGCGCGACGATCGACGCGCACTCCGCATCCGTCACCACGCCGATCGGCGCCCACGGGTTCATCTCGACCGCCCACAGCGCCTCGCACCGCGCGACGTTGCCGACGCCCCGCACGACCCGCGAGTCGGCGAGCACCTCGCTCACCGGTACGTCGCGCTCCTCGTACGCCCGCATGCGCCGCACGCACTCCGCGAGGTCGGCGCCGGGAACCGAGACGTCCGGGCCCGACGGACCGGACCGCGGGTGGCGACGCGGGTCGTAGTCGCGGTGCATCTCGACCGTCGCCGCGCCGCGGCACACCGCGAGCACGTCGCCGATGTCGACCACGGCGTTCACCTCCTGCAGCCGCCACCTGTCGGCCTTGTGGAGGATGCGCCACCTCCCGAGCGGCCAGAGCGCGGTGTGCAGCACGACGCCGTCGTCCCACACGAGGTCGATGGAGCGCCCGCGCTGGCGGACCTCCTCGATCGTGCTGCCGGCCCTCGGCCGGATCGAGCTCGGCGCCGCAACCTCGACCGAGATCGTCTCCTTGTTCAGGAGTGCCGTCCGCAGCGATGTCGCCATCCGGTAGGGGGCGTATCGCAAGGGCACGGTAGAACACTAGGGAGCGCCGACCCGCCGGTGCGCCACGCTGCATGACGAACGACCCGAGCGACGACACCCTTCCCGGGCGCACCGGCGGCCCCGCGGACGACGACGGCGGTCCCGACGACGGACGCGACAATGGACGCGACGAGGGCGACGCCATGGTCCGCCGGGCGGCACAGCGCTACGGCTTCAGCGGCGCGATGCTCGCCGGCGGGATGGTCGCCTTCGACCGCCTGCTCGGCCGCCGCGAACAGGAGGACCCTCCCGTCATCGCCGAAGCCCCCGACGAGCCCGTCGACATCGACCGCGACGGCATCGTGCTGCGGGTCGACGACTCGACCACCGTGGTTGCCCGGGCGCCGGAGTCGGTGCCGGGACCGGTCAGGCGGGTCCGCCGCCGCAGACGGCCGCGCTAGGGCAGGCGGCCGGCAGACGCGAGGGCGAGGCGGACCAGCCGGTCGTGCCCGCCCGTCATGTCGCGGCGCATGTCGGCGGCCACGACCTGCTCGGGCGTGAACCAGCCGAGGTCCAGCGCCTCCTGCGTCGGATTGCAGTCGCCCGACACGGGCACGACGAACGCGAGGCTCACCGCATGGTGGCGCGGATCGTGGAAGCCGCTGATCGACGGGTCGGGGAAGTACTCCACGACGGTGAACGGCGCGGGCTCCGGCGGGATCCGCGGAAGGGCGAGCGGACCCAGGTCCTTCTCGAGGTGTCGGAGGAGCGCCTCGCGCACGCGCTCGCCCAGCAGGACGCGTCCCGACACCACGGTCCTGCTGATGCTGCCGTCGGGTGCCTGCCGCAGCAGCATGCCCACGTGGGTGATCTGGCCCATGTCGTCGACGCGCACCGGCACTGCGTCCACGTAGACGAGCGGCACCTGGCCGCGGACGGCGGCCAGCGCCTCGGGGTCGAGCCAGTTGGTGCGGGTGTCGATGCCGTCGCTCACGCCGTCGCTCCGTGCATGCGGTCATCGTACGGTGCCGGCGCGCCCGCCGGCTCCGCGCGGGGCGTCACCAGGAGCCGGCGACGTACTTCGTCTCGAGGAACGCGAGCAAGCCGTCGTGCGCTCCCTCCCTGCCGAGTCCCGACGCCTTCACGCCCCCGAACGGCGCGGCGGGATCGGACACGAGGCCGCGGTTCGCGCCCACCATTCCGGACTCCATGGCCTCGGCGGTGCGCATGACGCGGCCGAGGTCGCGGCCGTACACGTACGACACCAGTCCGTGCTCGACGCCGTTCGCCATCGCGACGACGTCGTCCGAGTCGCCGAACCGGACGATCGGGGCCACCGGGCCGAAGATCTCCTCGCGCAGGATCGGGTTGTCGGGGCGAACCCCGGTGAGCACCGTCGGCTCGTAGCCGAACGCGGGGGACGACGTCGGCCGGCCGCCGCACGCGACCGATGCACCCGCGGCCACTGCGGCCCGCACGAGCCCGTCGACGCGGGACTGCTGTGCCGCGCTGATCAACGGGCCGACGGTCGTGGCGGGATCGAGACCGTCGCCGGGCACGAGCGCGGTCATCCGCGCGACGAGCCCGTCGGTGAACTCGCGCTCGACCCGCTCGTGCACGAGGAACCGGTTGGCGGCCGTGCAGGCGGCGCCGCCGTTGCGCATCTTCGCGAGCATCGCGCCGTCGACGGCGGCGGCGACGTCCGCGTCGTCGTGGACGATGAATGGCGCGTTGCCCCCGAGCTCCATCGAGCAGTTGATGACGCGCTCCGCCGCCTGCGCGAGGAGCAGCGACCCCACGCGCGTCGAGCCGGTGAAGCTCAGCTTCCGGATCGTCCCGGACCCGAGCATCGCCGCCACCGCCGCACCCGGCTGGTCGGTCGTCACGACGTTCACCGTGCCTGCCGGCGCACCCGCCCGCTCCAGGACGTCGGCGATCGCGAGCGCCGTCAGCGGGGTCTCGTGCGCGTGCTTCAGCACCACCGTGCAGCCGGCCGCGAGCGCCGGTCCGATCTTGCGGGTCGCCATCGCGGCGGGAAAGTTCCACGGGGTCGCGAGCAGCGCGGGGCCGACGGGCTGGCGGCTGACCATCAGCCAGTTCGCGCCACCGGGAGCGCGGCGGTAGTCGCCGTCGATCCGCACCGCCTCCTCCGAGAACCAGCGGAAGAACTCCGCCGCGTACAGCACCTCGGCGCGGGAGTCGGCGAGCACCTTGCCCATCTCCATCGTGATGGTGCGCGCGAGCGGCTCGAGCTCGGCCACCATCAGCTCGTAGGCGCGCCGAAGCACCTCGCCACGGACGCGCGGTGCGGTCGACCGCCACGCGGGGAAGGCGGCACCGGCCGCGCCGACCGCGTCGAGGCAGTCGTCCACCGATGCGACGGACACCTCGGCGAACGGCGTCCCCGTCGCGGGGTTGACCACCTCGATCCGCCGTGCGCCCTCGCGCCAGGTTCCGCCGATGAACAGTCCGGTGCGCATGCGACGAGGCTACGAGGGCCGTCGCCGGACCCGCGCCACTACTGTCGCACGGTGCCCGCGACGAGGATGCCCGCCATCTCCGTCCGGCCGGCGGGTCTCATCCTCTCGCTGCAGATCGTCTACGGGCTCCTCGCGAGCGCCTACGGGCTCATGTTCACCCTGCTCGACGACTGGCGCGGCGCGTACGGCATCGCGGAAAGCCGGCTCGGCGCGATCATCGCGATCGGGTTCTTCACCACGTTCTTCTCGCAGGTCGTCCTCGCACCGATCGCCGACCGGGGCCGCACGCGCGGATCGGTGATCCTCGGCTGCGGCCTGATCGCACTCGGGGCGGCCGTGATGGCGCTCGGGTCGTCGTTCCCGCCGTTCTTCGCCGGCAGGTTCGTCTCGGGCATCGGCATCGGCCTGGTCCTCCCGGCGATGCGGCGCGTGGTCATCGTCGCCGATCCCGGACGGGTGGGGCGAAACCTCGGGCGCGGCGTCGCCATCGAGGTCGCCGGCTTTGCGATCGGCCCGTTGATCGCGCTCGCCACCGTCGGGCCGCTCGGGCTCCGTGCGCCCTTCGTCGTCATGACCGCGCTGACCGTCGCGCTCACCGCGTTCGTCGCGCTCCTGCCCATCCCGGAGGTGCCCACCGAGGGCCGCACCGACGAGCGCTTCGCCTTCGACCTGCTGCGCCGCCGCGAATTCGCGGGCACCGTGCTGCTGGGCGTGGCCTTCTTCCTGAAGATCGGCGTCAGCGACGCGCTGTGGGTCGTCATCCTCGACGACATCGACGCACCGTCGTGGATGAGCACGCTCAGCGTCGCGTCGTTCGCACTGCCGTGGCTGCTGTTCGGCGCCGTCGGGGGCCGCGTCGCGCAGCGCGTGGGCGCGTTCCGGTCCGCGCTCGTCGGCGCGGTCTGCACCGTCGGGTTCATCAGCTTCTACGGAGTGACCGATTCACCGGCCACGATGATCGCCGTCTCGCTGGTGCAGATCTCGCTCGACGCCTTCACCTTCCTCGGCGTCAACATCATGGTCGCCCGGATCACGGCAACCGAGCGGCAGGCCGGCGCCGCCGGGCTGCTGGGCGGCTCGCAGTCGCTCACCGCCGGAGCGAGCGCGATCGCCGCGGGCGTCCTCTACGAACGGATCGGACGGGCCGCCACCATGGGCACGATGGCACTCACCATCCTGGTCATCGCGACCGTCGCCGTGGCCGTCGCCGGTCGCGGGGCGTTCGTCGCCGAGCGCGCATGACCGGCGTCCGGGGCGGGTCCGACAGCCCCCGTGCCACGGTGCGACCCGAGCGCCTGATCCTCCTGCTGCAGGGTGCGCTCGGCCTGCTCGCCGCCGGCTACGGCGTGATGTTCACCATGCTCGACGACTGGCGCGGGGACTTCGGCGTGAGCGAGACGGAGCTCGGCCTGATCGTCGCGATCGGCTTCTTCACGTCGTTCGCCGCGCAGCTCGGCATCGCGCCGCTCGCCGACCGCGGACGCGCGCGGCAGCTGATGATCCTCGGCTGCGTGCTCAACGCCACGGGGTCGCTCGTCATGGCGGCGGGGTCCTCGTTCCCCGTCCTCTTCCTCGGCCGAATCGTGATCGGCGTGGGCGCCGGCATGGCGATCCCCGCCATCCGCCGCATCGTGATCGTGGTGCAGCCCGACCGGGTGGGCCGCAACCTCGGGCGCACGCTCGCCATCGAGGTCGGGGGCTTCGCCCTCGGACCGCTGCTGTCGGCGGCCCTGGTGCCGCTGCTCGGCATCCGGTCGCCGTTCCTCGCGATGGCCGCCGTGCTCACCGTGGTGACGCTCGCAGTGTCGGCGCCGCGCATCCCCGAGACTCCCGCCGAGTCGCAGTCGACGGAGCGCTTCGCATTCGACCTGCTGCGCAACCGCGCGCTCGCCGGCGCGGTGTTCGTGGGCCTCGCGCTGTACGTGATGATCGGCTCGTTCGACAGCCTCTGGGTGCTGATCATGTCCGACCTGCGCGCACCCGGCTGGGTGGGCAACGCCGGCATCGCGGTGTTCGGCCTCCCGTTCATTCTCTTCGGGACCCTCGGGGGCACCGTGGCGCAGCGCATCGGGCCGATCCGCGCGAGCGCAACGGGTCTCGTGTGCGGCGCCGTCTTCATCGCGGCCTACGGCGCGCTCGGCTCGCCGTACGCGATCTTCGCGCTCGCCATCGTGCACATGACGATCGACGCGTTCTCGGTGACGGGCACCGGGATCATGGTCGCCGAGACCGCGCCGCCCGAGCGCCAGGCTGCGGCGACGGGACTGCTCGGCGGCATGCAGACGCTCACCGGCGGGATCACCGCCACGCTCGCCGGCGCGGCCTACGAGGCGTTCGGACGGACCGCCACGATGTCCGCGACCGCCGCGACGATGGTCGCGCTCGTCGCCACCGGGCTCGTGCTCGTGGGGCGCGGGTGGATCGTCACGCCCCGCCCGGTCACGACGGGCCGCTGAACGTCACGGAACGGTCGGAGGAGCCGGGCGCCCGCTCCTCGCCCTCGTAGCGGGCGATCTCGGCGCGGCCGACGACGTGCCAGTGCACCTCGTCCGGTCCATCGGCGAGGCGCAGCGTCCGCTGCGAGGCGTACAGGCGCGCCAGCGGCGTCCACTGCGAGATGCCCGTCGCCCCGTGGACCTGGATGGCCTCGTCGATGATGCGGCACACGCGCTCGGGCACCATCGCCTTCACCGCGCTCACCCACACGCGCGCCTCGGCGTTGCCCATCGTGTCCATGGCCTTGGCCGCGCGCAGCACCATCAGCCGCATCGCCTCGATCTCGATCCGCGCCTTCGCGATCGTCTCGGTGTTCTTCCCCAGGCGGGCGATCGGCTTGCCGAACGCCTCGCGGGAGAGCCCGCGCCGGACCATCAGCTCGAGCGCGCGCTCCGCCGCCCCGATCGACCGCATGCAGTGGTGGATGCGCCCCGGCCCGAGGCGGACCTGCGAGATCTCGAAGCCGCGCCCCTCCCCGAGGAGGACGTTCTCCTTCGGCACGCGAACGTGGTCGAACCGCAGGTGCATGTGGCCGTGCGGCGCGTCGTCCTCGCCGAACACCTCCATCGGCCCGAGCACCTGCACGCCGGGAGCGTCCATCGGCACGAGGATCTGCGAGTGGCGCCGGTGCGGCGGACCGTCCGGGTCCGTCAGCACCATGCAGATCATGATCCGGCACCGCGGGTCGCCCGCGCCGGAGATGTAGAACTTCTCGCCGGTGATCACCCACTCGTCGCCGTCCAGGGTCGCGCGGCACTGCAGGTTCTTCGCGTCCGACGAGGCGACGTCGGGCTCGGTCATGGCATAGGCCGAGCGGATCTCGCCGGCCAGCAGCGGCGCGAGCCACGCGGCCTTCTGCTCCGGTGTGCCGACCCGTTCGAGCACCTCCATGTTGCCGGTGTCCGGCGCGCTGCAGTTCAGGCACTCCGAGGCGATCGGGTTCTTCCCCAGCTCGGCCGCGATGTACGCGTAGTCGAGGTTCGACAGCCCCTCGCCCGTCTCGGAGTTCGGCAGGAAGAAGTTCCACAGTCCGCGCGCCTTCGCCTTCGCCTTCAGGCCCTCGAGGATCTCCAGCTGTCCCGGCGCGTACTGCCAACGGTCGGGACGGCCCTCGCCGAGCCGGAAGTACTCCGCCGTGCGCGGCTCGACCTCGCGCGCGACGAAGTCGACCACCGCCTCGTAGAGCGGGACCGCACGGGCCGACATGGCGAGGTTCATGGCGTCGTCGGTGGAGACGCCGGAGTGCAGTCCGGGGCGTGGCATGCCGCCAACCTAGTTGCGGTGCCCCACCATCCCCGTTGGCGGAGCGCTCAGATGGCTGGCGACAGCACGACCAGCGGGATCTCGCGCTGCGTGCGGCGCTGGTACGACGCATACCCGCGGTAGGCGCGCACGACCTCGGGCCACATCGCCGCGCGCTCGTCGGCGGACGCCGTGCGCGCGACCATCGGCTGCGCCGGTCCCCCCGCCACCGACACCGAGACCCGCGGCTCGGCCACCATGTTCTTGTACCAGTCGGGGTGGTCGGGATAGCCGCCCTTCGATGCGACCAGCACGAATTCGCCGTCGCGCGCGATGGGCGAGGTGAGCAGGACGGTGCGGGGCTGGCCCGACGTGCGTCCCGTCGTCGTCACCTCGAGCACGGTCATGGTGCCGAATTTCCAGCCGACGCGGCCGCGCGTCGCGGCGAGGAGGATGCGGTGCGACCCGTTGAGGGCCTTCATGAATGCGTTGCCCGGCACGCCCGCGACCCTACGTCACCGGGACGCGCAGCTGCTCACTGGGTCGGCTGCCACGTCGCCGCTCCACCCGTCTGGAGCACGCAGGTGAACTCGCCGTCGGCCGTGGTCTTGCGGGCGCCCACGGTCTCGCCCGTGCACGGGGTCCACTCGGGCGGCTCCCCCAGCGTGCGCAGCATCTGCTCGCGCCACCGGTCGCCCTCGTAGTGGTCGTCGAGCGGGGTCCGGTTGAACCGGCCGTCGCAGGGCGACGCATCGCGCACGTGCCGCGGAATCTCCGCGCGGACGGGGTCGAACCCTGACGCGCGCCACTGTTCGGCGACCGCGTCGGAGAGGTGCGCGACGAACGACGCGAGGAGCGGCTCGGCACCCGGGCGCGGGATGGGCGGCGTCCAGCGCAGCACGACGTCGATGGACACCGGCTGGTTGGCGAGCCCCGCGGTGGTGCCGTCGAGGAACTCGACCTCGTCCCAGTCCGAGGGCGGTGCGGTCCCAATGCGCTCGCCGGCACGGACGCGGTCCCCGACCTCGACCGTGGGGTACACGCGGCGGAACGTCGCCGACCACGAGCCGGTGACGGGGATCCCCGTTTGCACGATCGTCACCTCGGACACGTAGTTCCCCTGTCGCCGGAATCCGGCCTTCTCGCCGACGTCGCCCGGGCCCTCGTCGAGGACCGTCCGGGTGACCACGCCGTCAAAGGGTGCTGCGACCGCCACCTCCGCGCCGTCGCGGTGTGCCGGGGCGAGCGTCAGCACGTGCGCGAGGTTGCGGTCGCGCTCGACCTCGTCCGGCCGCTCGATGGATGTGCCGCTCCGCGCCTGGCCCGCGCACGCGCGGTAGTAGGTGACGTCGCGGATCAACCCGGGGTCGACGGGGCTCGCGACGATGGACGGCGCCGTCGGGCCCAGCACCGACGCCACGACGACGGCGAACGCGACGTACCCGGCCGCGGACTGGAGCAGCAGGAGGGCCGGGAGCCACCGGCGCGCGACGAGCAGTCCGACGATCCACGCCAGCAGCGCGCCGACGAGGGACACCATCGCCAGCCCGGCGAATTCGGTGCGCGACACCACCCACGGCAGCGCAACGGTCGCGGCGGCCGCGAGCGCGACCAGCACCCGACCCACGACGCGCACCCAGCGGCGCGATCCACCCCGGGAGCGCGAACGAAGCCTCGACCTGCGGCGACGGCGCACGCGCCGACGATAGACGCGCGGCGGGGACTACCCGCGCGGACCGCGGTACGGGCGGATGCCGTCTGCCGGCACGGTGCCCAGCCTGCCCTGCTGGAAGTCGTCGAACGCCTGCTGCAGCTCGGCGCGCGTGTTCATCACGAACGGCCCGTACGCCGCGACGGGCTCGCCGATCGGCTGTCCGCCGAGCAGCAGCACGTCGAGCGCCTCGGACTGCGAGGCGCGCAACGTGAGGGCGTCGCCGTCGACGAGCACCGCCAGCTGGCCGGTGCGGATCGGGGCGGCGTCGGCACCCGCCGAACCGCTGCCCGACAGCGCGTAGGCGAGCGCATTGAAGCCGGCCGGCCACGGCAGCGTCACCTGCGCCGACGGCGACACGGTGACGTGCGCGACGACGATCGGCGTGTGGGTCGAGCCGGGGCCGCGGAGACCACCCAGGTCGCCCGCGATGAGCCGCACCAGCGCGCCGCCGTCGGCGCTGGACGCGAGCGAGACCACGCGGGCCTCGAGGTTCTGGTACGCGGGCTCGATCATCTTCGAGCGGCCGGGGAGGTTCACCCACAGCTGGACGCCGTGGAAGAGCCCGCCGCGGACGACGAGATCCTCGGGCGGCGTCTCGATGTGCAGGATGCCCCGGCCCGCCGTCATCCACTGCGTCGCACCGTCGGCGATGACGCCCCCGCCTCCGTGGCTGTCCTGGTGCACGAACGTGCCATCCATGATGTACGTGACGGTCTCGAATCCGCGGTGCGGGTGCCAGTCGGTGCCACGCGGCTCGTACGGCGCGTAGTGCACCTCGCCCATCTGGTCCATGTGGATGAACGGATCGAGGTCGGCGAGGCCGACCCCGGCGAAGGCGCGGCGCACCGGGAATCCCTCCCCTTCGTGGCCCGACGGGGCGGTGGTCACCGAGCGCACGCGGCGGTCGCGACTGTCGAGCGGGGCGACGATCCTCGGCAGCGTCGCGGTGTCGGCGGTGACGGCGGGCATGTTCGGTCCTCTCCGGCCGGCTCCGGCACCGACCGATAGTTGAGTGCGCAACTACCGTACCGGCGGCGGACGAGCCGGCGCCACCCGGAGGGGCCGCCGCTTCGTGCAGCCGGCGGCCCCTCCGCGATCGGTGCCCGTGCTACTTCGCGGTGCGGCGGCGAAACGCTCCCGTGAGCTTCGTCGTGTCGGTGAGATCCGAGACCTTCCCGCCACCGGCAACGAAGGCGCTCAGCGCCCCCGCGAGGGTGAACAGCGTCGACACCGCCGACAGCCAGAGACCCGCGCCACGGCCGAGGTCGACGCCGGCCTCGTCCGGTCCGGTCAGCAGCAGCAGCCCCATCAGCAGCGCAGCCGCTCCCGACCCACCGAGCATGCCGAGCGTCCACGGCATGCCCTCGTCCTTGAGGGCGCCGAGGTCGCGCAGGACTGCGACGGCGGCGACGGCCACCACCAGCAGGAACGACAGCGTGCCGCGCGTCCAGTCGAACGCGTTGCCGGACGACACCGAGACGCCGAAGGCCTCGAACGTCGACCAGTCGACGAAGAGGCCGAAGACGACCATGCCGAGCGCCCCGACGACCATGAGCCATGTGTGGAAGGTGAGTTTCAGTGTGTTCATGGGCGGGACCGTACCGACGCCGTTCCGGCGATTCGGGCGCCACTGGTACCGTCCTGCCATGACTTCCGTCCTCGATCCCGCATCCTCCGCCGCTCCTGCGGCGTCCCCGGCCGACACCGTCGCCGCGCTCCGCGCCACCTTCGAGCGCGGCGTCACCAGGCCGCTCGCGTGGCGCCGCAGCCAGTTGGAGCGGATGGTTGCGATGCTCGAGGAGCACGAGGACGAGTGGCTCGCCGCGCTCGCCGCCGACCTCGGCAAGCCGCGCATGGAGGGCTACGTCGCCGACATCGCCTTCGTCACCGGCGAGATCCGGCTGATGCTGAAGAACCTGCGCAAGTGGAACCGCACCGAGCGCGTCCGCACCCCGCTCGTCAACCGACCCGGATCGTCGCGGCGGATCCCCGAGCCGCTCGGCACCGTGCTGGTGATCGCGCCGTGGAACTATCCCGTGCAGCTCCTGCTCGTGCCGGCCGCGGGGGCGGTCGCCGCAGGGAACACCGTCGTCATGAAGCCGTCCGAGGTGACCGCCGCGACGTCGGACCTGTTCGTGCGCCTCGCGCCCGCATACCTCGACCAGGACGCGATCCGCGTGGTCCCCGGCGGCGTGCCCGAGACGACCGCCCTGCTCGAGCAGCGCTTCAACCACGTCTTCTTCACCGGCAGCACCGCCGTGGGGCGCGTCGTGATGGCCGCCGCCGCAAAGCACCTCACCCCCGTGACGCTCGAGCTGGGCGGCAAGAGCCCCGTCATCGTCGACCGCTCCGCGAACCTCAAGGTCGCCGCACAGCGGATCGCCTGGGGCAAGTGGCTGAACGCCGGCCAGACGTGCGTGGCGCCGGACTACGTGCTCGTCGACCGCGCGGTCGAGCAGCAGCTGATCGACGAGCTGCGCCGCACGGTCGCGTCGTTCTACGGATCGGACCCGAAGACCAGCGCCGACTACGGACGGATCGTCTCGTCTCGCCACTTCGACCGGCTCGTCGCGCTCATGCGCGACGGGACGCCCGTGGTCGGTGGCGAGTCGGACGCGCAGTCCCGCTACATCGCGCCGACGGTGCTGACCGGCGTCGACCCCGGTTCGAGGATCATGTCGGAGGAGATCTTCGGCCCGCTGCTGCCGGTCTTCGGCATCGACGGCATCGACGAGGCCGTCGCGACCATCCGGTCGAGGCCGCACCCGCTGGCGCTGTACGTGTTCGCGGAGGACGGGCGCGTCGTCGACGACGTACTGGCTCGCACCACGGCCGGCGGCGTCACCGTGAACGGCACCGTGCTGCACCTGACCAATCCGCACCTGCCGCTCGGCGGCGTGGGCGACAGCGGCATGGGCTACTACCACGGCAAGGAAAGCGTCCGGGTGTTCCAGCACCTCAAGCCGGTGCTGCGGCGCGGCACGCGGCTCGACCCGCCGATCGTCTACCCGCCGTACTCGGAGCGGAAGATGAAGCTGCTCCGCAAGGCGCTCTAGCGCCGCTCGGGGACTACGTCGGCCGATTCACCCAGA
>JAGWXX010000072.1 GCA_018969685.1 Acidobacteriota bacterium
CGTACACGAGGCCCGGGCCGTACCTGCGGCACAGCGACCGGAACGGTGCGTTCGTCACGCCGGCCATCGGCGCGAGCACGACGGGCGGATCGACGGTCCGGTCGCCCAGCACGAGCGGCGTCACGGTTGCTCCCCGAGGCGCAGGTTGGGGCTCGCCCCCGTGGCAAGGTCGCCCGGGCCGGCGAGGCGGAGGCGGTGCCAGCCCGCTGCGGCGATCATCGCGGCGTTGTCCGTGCACATCGCCCGCGACGGCAGGGCGAGGCGCCAGCCGCGCCGCACCGCCACCTCCGCCAACCGCTCGCGGAGCCGGCTGTTCGCCGCGACGCCGCCGCCGATGGCCACGGTGGACGTGCCGAGAGCGGCTGCCGCGCGCTCGGTCTTCGCGACGAGCACGTCGACCACCGCTTCCTGGAAGGATGCCGCCACGTCGTGCGTCGCCACGTCCGGGTTGGCGCGGACGTGGTTGACCACCGCCGTCTTCAGCCCGCTGAACGAGAAGTCGAGCCCGTCGTGCAGCATGCCGCGCGGAAAGGCGATGGCCGCCCGGTCGCCCGCGCCCGACAGCCGGTCGATCGCCGGCCCGCCGGGCTGGCCCAGTTCGAGGTACCGCGCGACCTTGTCGAAGGCCTCCCCGGCCGCGTCGTCGATGGTCTGCCCGACGACCGCGTAGTCGCCGTGGTCGCGCACGTGCACGAGCAGCGTGTTGCCCCCCGACACGAGCAGCACGAGCATCGGCAGGGCGAGGTCCGGCTCCTCGAGCAGCGACGCATAGAGGTGCGCCTCGAGGTGGTTCACCGGCACGAACGGACGGCCGAGCGCCATCGCCATGCTCTTTCCCGCCGTGAGCCCCACCAGCAGGGCGCCGACCAGACCGGGGCCCGCGGTCGCGGCGACCGCATCGACCCGCTCGAAGCCCGTGCCCGCCCGCGCGAGCGCCTCGCGCACCACCGGCACGACCGACTCGAGGTGCGCGCGGCTGGCCACCTCCGGCACGACGCCGCCGAACCTCGCGTGCTCGTCGACCTGGCTCGACACCACCGACGACAGCACGTCGGTGCCGCCCATCACCACGGCGGCAGCCGTCTCGTCGCAGCTCGTCTCGATGCCGAGCACCACCGTCCCGTCGTGCACGCTCACGCCAGCCGCTCCCCGATGCGGCGGAGCCGGTCGGCGAAGCCCGCATCCTGGATACCGGGGCACCACATCACGATCGCGTCGTCCCGGTTCTCGTAGTAGCGCGGCCGGATGCCGGCCGGCGCGAACCCGAACGACCGGTACAGCGCCTGCGCACCCGTGTTCGTGTGGCGCACCTCGAGCGTGAGCGCGTCGTACCCGGCGGCCACCGCCCTGTGCGCGAGTGCGAGGAGCATCCGCGTCGCCACGCCCCTCCCCTGCCAGTCGGGGTTCACCGCCACGTTGGTGACGTGCACCTCGGGGTGCTGCAGCAGCGCACCGCAGTAGCCCACCGCGACCCGGCCGGCCCGTGCCACGAGGTACCAGCGCTGGCCGCGGTGCATCATCTCGATCTCGTCGGCGAAGATCCGCTCGGTCCACGGCTTCGGATAGACGCGGCGCTCGATGGCGAGCACGTCGCGCAGGTGGCGGCGGTGCATCGGCTCGAGCCGCACCGGCCCCGCGGCCCGCTCCACGCGTGCAAGGAGCCGGCCGATCACCGTCCGCTCCTCGTCGCCCAGTGGATCGTCACGTCGGGCGACCGCAGGTAGCGCGGAGCGACCTCGTCGCCGCGCACCGCCTCGTCGCGCAGCATCCGCGCCCACGCGATCCGGGCGAGCGCCTCGATCCCTGCCGGTTCGCCGTCGGCCGGGCCGACCTCGGCCGGCACCGCCAGCTCCGCCACCAGTGACTCGCGGTGGCGGACCGCCCCGGCGCCCGCGAGCCTCGCCGACTGTCCCCGTCCGTTCACCGCACGCGCGCACTCGGCGGGCGTACCGGTGCGCTCCGTGACGAGCACCCGGCCGTCGCCCGCGCCGACCACCGACCACGCGACCTCGCCCCGCCTCGCGTCCGTCACGGGGACGACGAGCTCGCGGTCCGTGGGCGACGTCGCCGCGAGCACCTCGTGCGAGCCGACCGACACGACCGGAAGGTCCAGCACCTCCGCGAACGACTTGGCGGCGGCGATGCCGACCCGCAGGCCCGTGAACCACCCCGGGCCGACGTCGACTGCGATGCAGCCGAGGTCGCCGAAGCCGGCCGATGCCGCGGCCAGCGCGCGCGACACGACCGAGGGGAGCAGCTCGGCGTGCGCGCGGTCGGACGCGAGCTCCTCCGCGGCGAGCACGCCCGTCCCGTCGGCGACGGCGGCACCGACCGTTCCGGCCGACGTGGAGATCGCGAGGAGGATCACGAGGCCGCCGCCAGTGCGCGGCCGAGCGCGGGCCACCTCGACGCCCACTGGCCGCCTTCGTCCGTCAACTCGAACCGCCGGGCCGTGCCGCCGAGGTCCTCGATCGCCACCGACAGCGCCCCGCCGAGCGCACCGCCCGCGAGGTCGCCCCACTCGACGACCAGCACGGCCCCCGCATCCTGCAGGTCGTCGAGGCCGAGGTCGTCGAGCTCACCGGTCCGTTCGAGGCGGTAGAGGTCGACGTGGCACACCTCGAGCGCACCCGCAGAATGGTGGTGGACCAGGTTGAACGTGGGCGACGTCACCGGTTCGGTCGCGCCGAGCGCGGCGCACAGCTCCTGCACGAACGCCGTCTTGCCGGCACCGAGCCCCCCGACGAGGAGCACCGCGTCGCGGGGCCGCAGCAGCCCGGCCACGGCGGACGCGACGGCCGCGGTTCCGGCGCGGTCGGACGCACGGACCACGATCGGGTCGGCGCTCACGCCACCCACCTGCGCGGCACGCGCCGCGAGATCGCGCACGTCACCTCGTACCCGATGGTGCCGAGCCGGCGCGCCCACTCGTTGGCCGTGATGCGCGCGCCGGCTTGTGCGCCGATCAGCACCGCCTCGTCGCCCACCGACACCGGATCGTCGCCGCAGTCGACCATCGACTGGTCCATCGTCACCGTGCCCGCGAAGCGGCGGCGCCGCCCGCCCACCAGCACCTCGCACTCGCGCCATGCGTCGCGGCGCAGTCCGTCGGCGTAGCCCAGCGGAAGCGTCGCGACGGTTGCATCGCGGTCGAGCGGACGGCGCAGCCCGTACGACACGGCCTCGCCCGCGCGCCGCCGCTGCACGTGCGACACCCGCGCGCATAGCGACAGCACCGGCTCGAAGCCCTGGGGTTCGTCGCGCGACGGATCGGGGTCGATGCCGTACGACGCGATGCCGGCGCGCACGATCCACCCATCGGCACCCCCGACGAGGCCCCGCAGCAGTGCTGCGGAGTTCGCCGCGTGCAGCAGGCGGGGACGCCATCCCGCGCGGCCGCACGCTCGGACCGCGTCCCGGAACGCGGCGAGCTGCGCCGCCGTCGTGTCGTCGCGGCCCGGCTCGTCGGCGACGGCGAAGTGGGTGAAGCACCCTTCTCCGTCGAGCCAATCGTCGGACGCGATCCGTGCGGCGAGTGCCGCGACCTCCTCCGGCTCGGCGCCCACCCGGTGCATGCCGGTGTCCACCTCCAGGTGCACCGTCGCGGGGACGCCGGCCGACTGCGCGGCGGCGGAGAGCGCACCCAGCACGTCGGTGCGGGACGCGGTCAGCGCGAGCCGCGCGGCCACCGCCGCGGGGAACTGCTCCGGCGGTTGCTCGCCCAGCACGAGCACGGGCGCGCCGATGCCCGCATCGCGCAGCTCGAGACCCTCCGCCACCGTCGCGACGCACAACCCCGACGCCCCCGCGTCGAGGGCTGCGCGGGCACACGGCACCGCGCCGTGCCCGTAGGCGTCCGCCTTCACCACCGCCCAGGTCGCGGACGGGGATGCGGCCCGGACGATCCGTGAGACGTTTCGTGCATAGGCGCCGAGGTCGACCTCCACCCACGCCCACCTGAGGTCGGCGACCATGGGCGCTATCCGGCCGAGACCACTGCCACGGCGACGTCCCGCGTGTGCGACAGCGACACCAGCCAGCGGGTGATGCCCAGCCGCGAGGCGAGCGCCGCCGCGCGGCCGTCGACGCGCAGCACGGGCTGCCCCGACGCCGTCCGCTCCACCCAGACGTCGTGCAGGTCGATGCCACCGAGCCCCGTGCCGAGGGCCTTCATCGCCGCTTCGCGCGCGGCGAACCGCGCGGCGAGGGCCGGAATCCGGTCGGACCGGCCGTCGAGTGCTGCGCGCTCGGCGTCGGTGAACACGCGGTCGAGCAGGCGGGGCGAGCGCTCGACGGCGCGGCGGAACCTTCCGACGTCGACGGCGTCGATCCCGAGCCCGATCACGTCGCTCAGGACCGGCCCGTGCGCCACAGGTCTGCGGCGTCGCTGACCGGGAGGATGAGCATGTCGGCGACCGACATCTCGCCGAGACGGTCCTCGCGGAAGGTTCCCTCGGTCTCCATGACCCAGTCCTTCAGGCGCTCGTACCGGTTGTCGTAGCCCTGCAGCACCGCCTTCAGCGCCGCGACGGGGAGCCGGTCGTGGAACACGACGTGCAGGAGCGTGAGCCCCACGACGTGCGCGCCCTTCGTCTCGGGCACGAAGATCACGGTCCTGCCGTCGCGGCGGCCGCGCGCCACCAGCACGTTGCCGTCGCTGGCGACCCGGTGCTTCGTGCCGACGAGCCGCCCCCCGCGCTCGACGGCGGAGGGGATCTCCCGCGCGACGCCGCCCTTGTCGACGATCGAAACGGTGGCGTCGTCGGACGACGCGTCGCCGTCGATGCGGTAGCGCGTGAAGCCCACCACCTTCGCCACCGCGGGGTCGAGGTCGGCCACCACCTTCATCACGCGGTACGAGAGTCCGTCGCGCGGGGCGCCCGCCTCGAGCACCGACTTCACGAGGGCGCGGTCGAGCAGGCCCTCGTCGTTGCGCGAGATGCCGACCGTCACGGTCTTGGCCTGGTGCTTGATGGCGTCGATCGGGCGCGTCAGCTCGTCGATCGCGCGCGTGAGCGCGGCGGTCACGTCGTCGAGCAGGGCATCGGGCGAGCTCACCTTGCCCGTGCTCGCGTGGTACGCCTGCAGGGGGTCGGGCGCCATCACGTCGCGCAGCATCGTCACGGTCCGCACCGCCGTCGACGCCTCGAGGTTCCCGTCGTAGGTGCCGGTCGCCAGCGCGTCGAGGAAGCGCCCGGCGGGCACGCCCATCTCCCCGCGCACCCTCGCCAGGAGCGCCTCGCCCTGGCCGCCGCGCTCGACCGCGTGCTCCACCACCTCGCGGGCGGCCCGCAGCGGCAGGGCGAGGGCGTCGATCGCCATCGCCGCCTCGTAGCCGAACAGGTGGCCCACCACCGCCGCGAGGATGAAGCCGAGGTTCGCGTCGAGGCGCGGCACCTGGATGAGCGCCGCCGCGGCGTCGAACCGCGGGCCGTCGGTCACCACGATCGGCAGCGCCTTGTGCGCCCGGTAGATCGCGACCTCCTTCGCCACGTCGGATGCGGTGCCGTCGTTGAGGCCCGTCGCACAGACGAAGATCAGCGGCTCGCACGACAGGTCGATGTGCTTCTTGTCCTCGGTGACGTCGCAGGCGATCGACTTGTAGCAGAGCTCCGAGAGCTTGATCCTGACCTCCTCGGCGGCGACCACGTTGAAGCCGTTGCCGACGACCGTCCAGTAGCGGCGGGAGGGCGCGAAGGAGCGGGCGGCCTCGGCGACCTGCCCGCGCTGCCCGAGCACCTCCGCCATCGCGGACGGCACCTGGCGGAGCGCGGCGAGCAGGCGGTGGCGGTCGTCGTCGCTGCCCGCGCCCACGGCCTCCGAGATCGCGCACGCGAGCAGCGCACCCGCCGCGACCTGCGAATAGAAGGCCTTGGTGCTCGCGACGCTCATCTCCACGTCGCGGCCGTCCGACGTGTAGAGCACGCCGTCCGCCTTGGCCGCGAGCTCGCTTCCCCGCCGGTTGACGATCGCCACGACCGTCGCCCCGCGCGTCCGGGCGAGGTCGACCGTGCGGTTGGTGTCGGTCGTCGTGCCGCTCTGGCTGATCGCCACCACGAGCGTGTCCGACATGTCCAGCCCGAGCTGGAATCCCGACAGTTCCGTCGCGGTCAGCGCGTCCACCGCGACCGACCGGCCGCACAGCGAGCCGAGCAGCATCGCGACGCTCCGGCCGGCGATGGCCGCCGTGCCCTGGCCGATCACCCTCACGCGGGAGATCCGGCCGTCGGCGAGCGCGGCGCGCACCGCGTCGGGCAACGCGTCGGAGCCGAGGTCCGCGCGGAGCCGTCCGTCCCGCTCCGCGATGCGCCCGCGGATCGTCTTGCGCACGCTCGACGGCGCCTCCGAGATCTCCTTCGCGAGGAAGTGGCGGTGCGGTCCCCGGTCGATGTCGCGGGTCGTCACCTCCGCCGTCGCCAGGTCGTCCTCGGCGAGCGGCAGCGTGCGGCCGCCGTAGGTGCACCGCGCGATGCCCGCCACCGTGCCGGCGCGCGCGCCGTCGAGCACCGCCACCTGCCCGCGACTCGCAGGGTCGCCCGGCTCCATCGGCGTCTCTCCGTCGAGTCGCAGGTACCGCGCCGTCTCCTCGACGACGCCATAGGGCTCGCTCGCGACGATGAACCGGTCCTCCGCCACACCGATGTAGACGCCCTGTCCGCTGCCGCGCAGCGCGAGCAGCACGCGTTCGGGGTCGTCGGCGCACATGGCGGCGATCGCGACGGAGCCGTCGAACGTCGCCACCGACTCGCGGAACGCCGCCTCCAGCTGCAGTCCGGCGGCCAGCCTGCGCGCGACGAGCGTGGGGATCACCTTCGCGTCGGTGGTGATCGGGTCGGCGATCTGCAGGTCGTTGCGGACCTTCAGGTCGGCGTGGTTGTCGACGTCGCCGTTCAGCACCGAGACGAGGTACGGGCGCCCCTCCGCTGCGGAGCCGGTCTCCTCGGAGTTGACCGGGTGTGCGTTCGGCTCGGAGATGATGCCCACGCTCGCCCACCTCGTGTGGCCGACGACGGAGGCGCGGGCACCGGGCTGCACGAGCAGGTGGCGGAGGAGGTCGTCGGACGCAACCGCCGCGCGCATTGCCCGCGTGTTGTCACCGAGCTCGCCGATCTCTGCGGCGGCCTTGTACACGAACGACCACGCGCGCCCTTCCGCACCCGGGCGCACCGAACGCGAGGTGAAGAGCGGGTCGCGGTCCCGGTCGCCGAGGAGGGCGGCCACCGACGGATCCGCCGCCGACACCCCGTGGCCCCAGACGAGGACGTGGACGCCGGCGGAGTCGCGGCCCCGCACCTCCATCCGGTCGAGCGCCGAGAAGGCCTGCTGGATGGAGAGGTACGCGTGCTGCGCCGCACGGGGAGCCCCCGGACCGGCCAGCTCCGACACCATCCGGGCGGTCCGGATCCGGTCGTTGACCAGCGCGAAGGCCGCGTCGCGGATCGCGCCCACCAGCGCCGACGCGGCGTCCAGTTCGCGCGCGGACCGTGCGCCGCCGGACTCCAGTCCCGCCTCGGCCTCGTCGGCGATCCGCACGAGCTGCTCGGCGCGCGCCGCGAGCGCCGCCGCCAGGTCGGCATGGTCGAGGAGCGCCGCGAGCCCCGCGTCGCCGCGCAGCGACGCATCCGCGGCGGCCGACATCGCCGCGCACTCCACGAGGTCGCCGGTCCGTCCGGCCGCAACGGCCGCATCCAACCCGGCCAGCACAGCGTCCGGTGCCGGAGCCGGCCGTGCCGACGGGCGCGACACGATGCAGACGATGCCGCACATGTCGGTCAGGCTACCGATCCGCCGCGTAGCGCCGTTCGACGGCCGCCACGAGGTCGCGGGCGACTGCGTCGGCGAGCTCCTCCGTCGCGGCCTCCACCATCACGCGCACGACCGGCTCGGTGCCGCTCGCGCGGACGAGGACGCGCCCCGTCCCTCCCAGGCGCTCCACCGCGGCGGCGATCTCCACGGCCATCTCCTCGGCGACGCGCGGCGCCGACGCACCCGCGTTCACCAGCACCTGCGGCAGCGCCTGCATCGCACCCGCCGCGAGGTCGCGCAGCGTCGTCCCGCTGCGGCGCACGATGCCCGCGAGGAGCGCGCCGGTCAGGAGCCCGTCACCCGTCGTCGCGTGCCGTCCGAACACGACGTGACCGCTCTGCTCGCCGCCGAGCACGGCGCCCGTGCGCTCCATCGCCGCGAGCACGTTGCGATCCCCCACGGGGACGGTCTCCACGCCGACGCCGAGCGACGCCATTGCGGCGTGGAAGCCTGCGTTCGACATGACGGTGACGACGACGGTGCGCGGCTCGAGTTCGCCCCGCCGGAGGAGGTCGGCCGCAGCGAGCGCGATCACCCGGTCGCCGTCGATGATGGTCCCCTCATGGTCCGCGGCGATCACACGGTCGCCGTCGCCGTCGAACGAGATGCCGAGGTCGGCCCTGTGCATGCGGACGAGCCCGCCGAGGCGCGATGGATGGGCGGCGCCGCACCCGTCGTTGATGTTGCGCCCGTCGGGCTCGGCATTCACCGCGACCACGGTCGCCCCCAGCTCGGCGACGACCCCCGGGGCGACCCCGCTGAGCGCGCCGTGCCCGCAGTCGACGACGACCGTGAGTCCGTCGAGCGACCCTCGGCCGGCCGTCGCGACCACGTGCGCCGCCCAGGAGG
>JAGWXX010000008.1 GCA_018969685.1 Acidobacteriota bacterium
TGCGGACCCGACCGTACGCCGCTGCGTTCTCGGCCATGGTGCGCTCGTCCTCCGCAGCGCCGTCGATGTAGTCGAACACGCCCGCCGGCAGTCGGCGGCGAGCAACAAGGCGGAGGTCGTCGATGTTCCCGCAGCGGGCGAGGCGGCGGCGGGATCCGCGCCACTCAGGGCGTGCGAAGCGGACGAGCGAGCGGACCGACCTCAGCATGCCGGCACCCGCCACGACCGATACCCGGATCGCGCAATCCCCGACTGAGCCGACTCCATGTGTGCGACCTCCGCGTTCAACTGAACGGGCGAAAGTTACCTCGCGTCCGCTCGAATCACCGCATCGACTCCAGCACCCCGTTGACGGCCGCGACCGTCGTCCGCGGGTTGACGATGCACAGCCGCAGCACCGTCTCGCCGCGCCACGTGGACGGCACGACGAAGGCCCTGCCCTCGCGCAGCGCCCGGTCGCTCCACGCCGCGTAGTCGCCGGGTTCCCACCCCGGACGGCGCACCACGACGACGGACAGGTCGGGCTCCATGACCAGCTCGAGGTGCGCCGACGCCTCCACGAGCGACGCCACCGCACGCGCGACCCCGAGGGTCTCCTCCATCGCCTCGGCGTACGCGTCGGTGCCGTGGACCGCGAGGCTGAACCAGAACGGCAGGCCGCGGGCGCGCCTGCTGAGGTGGTAGGCGAGGTCGGACGGATTGAGCATCTCGTCCCCGAGGTCGTCCTGGTCGAGCACGTCGAGGTACTCCGCGTGCTGCGCGTGCGCGCGGCGGGCGAGGAACGGGTCGCGGTACAGGAGCGCACAGCAGTCGTACGGGCCGAAGAGCCACTTGTGCGGGTCGACGATCAGGCTGTCCGCGCGCTCGATCCCCGTGAAGAGCTGCCGGACGGACGGCGCGCACAGCGCCGCAGCCCCGTAGGCGCCATCGACGTGGAACCACGTGCCGAGCTCCGACGCGACCCGCCCGAGCCCGTCGAGGTCGTCGACCACCCCGACGTTGGTGGTGCCGGCGGTCCCCACGACGGCCATCACCCGAGCGCGGTCGGCGCCGTCCAGGGCCTGCACGAGCGCAGCCATCGCCGCGGCGTCGGTCCGCCCGCGGGCGTCGGTCTCCGTCCGTCGCACGTCCGCGTCGATCACGTGGGCCGCCTGCAGCACCGAGGAGTGCGACCCACCCGACGCGAGCACCAACGGCCGCCCCCGGGGGTCGCCGCCGTCGCGACGCCACCGCCAGCGCGCCGCGACCAGCGCCGAGAGGTTCCCCGCCGATCCGCCGCTCACGAACGTGCCGCCCGCACCCGTTGGCAGACCCGCGAGGTCGGCCAGCCAGCGCAGTGCCTCGTTCTCCGCGTACACGGCGCCCGAGGCCTCCAGCCACGACCCGCCGTAGATGTTCGACGCGCTCACGACCAGGTCGAACAGCACGGCCGCCTCGGTCGGCGCTCCCGGGACGAACGACAGGTGCAGCGGATGGTCGACGCTCACGCACGCGGGCGCCAGCACCCCGGTAAAGAGACCGAGCACCTCCTGCGGATCCCGCGGCGCCCGGCCGATGGATCTGCCGACGCGCGCGCGGAGCTCGGTCAACGACGCCGTGCCGTCCAGCGGGGGCGGGTCGAGCCGCACGCGCTCGAGCGCATAGGCCACCACCTCGCTGGCGAGCGCGTCGGACGCCCCGTCGAAGCGGTGCATCCGCTGTCCGGGGCGGTCGGCGCCCATCTGCGCGGAGGGGCTACCGTGCGGCGAGGAAGCGCTCGACCGCGTCCAGACGGAACGGCGCACCCATCATCACGATGAGGTGGTCGGCGCCGGCCTCGGCGTAGCGCTCGGCATCGACGAGGTCCTTCGGGTTGATCGCCACGGTGCGCTCGATGGCGGACGGATCGCGGCCGACCTTCGTGCACCATTCGTTCAGCACCTCGTTCTTGCGCCGGAAGTTGTCGACGGGCCCGAACGTGTTGAGCATGTCGGCGTGCTCGGCGACGAGGCGCAGCGTGACCTTCTCGCCGCTGCCGCCGATCATCAGGGGGATAGATCCCTTCACCGGGCCGGGCGCCAGCCTCGCGAGGCGCTCCTTGACGACGGGCAGCCCCTGCTCGAGTGCGCGCAGGCGGCCGATCGCCGTGCCGAACTCGTATCCGTACTCCGCGTAGTCGCGCTCGAACCACCCCGACCCCAGGCCGAGCACGAACCTGCCGTTGCTGATGTGGTCGATGGTCCTCGCCATGTCGGCCAGCAGGTTCGGGTTGCGGTACGTGTAGCACGTCACCAGCGCACCGACCGTCGCGTGGCACGTGTCGGCAGCCATGGCAGCGAGCAGCGCGTAGCACTCGAAATGGTCGGCGTCCTCCGGCCCGTAGAGCGGGTAGAAGTGGTCCCAGGTCCACAGGCTGTCGACGCCCATGGCGTCCGCCGCGCGCCATGCCTCGCGCATCGCGGCCACCGTGGTGCCCTGGGGATGGAGTTGCACGCCGATCTTCATCCCGACGACCCTAGACCACGTCGGGCGTCGCGTTGCGCGACGGGAGCGAGCCCCGCGACGCGGCGCGCGTCGTCCTCGTCGAGCGTCTCGCGCTCGAGCAACGCAGCAGCGAGGTCGTCCAGGCGTCCACGGTGCTCGGCGAGGAGGTCGCGCGCACGGCCCAGCGACTCGACGACGATGCGGCGCACCTCCTCGTCGACCAGGTTGCGCATCGCCTCCGAGGTGCCGTCCATCGGCAGCCCCACCGGCGACGGATCGTCGGCCGAGAGCACCGCCACCGGTCCGACGACGGGGGACATCCCCCACCGGCCGACCATGCTGCGGGCAAGCGCCGTCGCGAGCTCCAGGTCGGCCTCCGCACCCGTCGTCGCCTCGCCGAACACCAGGTGCTCGGCGGCGCGTCCGGCGAGTGCGCCGATGATGCGACCCTGCAGGTAGCGCTCGCCCACCGAGTACTGGTCGCCCGACGGACTCTGGTACGTGACCCCGAGCGACCTGCCGCGCGGGATGATCGACACCTTGCGCACGGGGTCGGCCCCCTCCTGCAGCATCCCCGCCAGCGCGTGCCCGGCCTCGTGGTACGCGGTGCGGCGCCGTTCGTGCTCGGGGATGGTGATGCGGCGCTCGGCGCCGAGCAGGATGCGCTCGAGCGCCGCGAGGAAGTCGTCCCTGCCGACTGCTCCCCGACCGGCACGCGCCGCAGACAGCGCCGCCTCGTTCACGAGGTTGGCCAGGTCGGCCCCCACCATGCCCGGGGTGAGCGACGCGACGTCGGCCATGTCGAACCCCGCCGCGAGCGGCACGTGACGCGCGTGGACGCCGAGGATCGCGAGGCGGCCCGCATGGTCGGGCGCGTTCAGCGCGACGCGGCGGTCGAACCGCCCCGCGCGGAGCAGCGCAGGGTCGAGCACGTCGGGGCGGTTGGTGGCGGCCAGCACGATGACGCCCTGGTTCGGGTCGAACCCGTCCATCTCGGTGAGGATCTGGTTGAGCGTCTGCTCGCGCTCGTCCACCCCGCCGAGCCCCGCGAACCCGCCGCGGGTGCGGCCGATCGCATCGAGCTCGTCGATGAACACGATGGACGGCGCCTCGGCCTTGGCGCGGTCGAACAGGTCGCGCACGCGGCTGGCGCCGACGCCGACGATCATCTCGATGAACTCCGAGGCCGACTGGCTGAAGAACGGCACGTCGGCCTCGCCCGCCACGGCGCGCGCGAGGAGGGTCTTGCCGGTGCCGGGCGGGCCGAGCAGCAGCACGCCGCGCGGCGCCCGCGCACCGACCGACCGGTAGCGCTCCGGTTCGCGCAGGACGTCGACGATCTCGCGGAGCTCCTCCTTCGCCTCGTCGACCCCTGCGACGTCGGCGAAGGTCACGCGCTGACCGGGGCGCTCGTAGCGGGTCGCTCGCGAGCGGCCGAAGCCCGTGAAGCCGGCTGCACCGCCACCAGCCCGCCGGAGCAGCCAGAGCGCGCCGAGCACGATGAGCACGGCGGGCCCGAACGTGACGAGCACGGTGAACGGCCAGCCGCCACCGTCGCCGTCACCTGCGTCGGTCACCGGCACGCCATCCGCGACGAGGACGTCGAGCACGTCGTCCGCGGCGAACTCGGGCCTCGCCGCCTCGATGGATCGGGTTGCCTCGGCCGCCCCGACGGGCAGCACGACCTCGCGCCGGAGGTCGGCCTCGAGGGTCAGGCCGTCGATGCGCACCGACTCGACGTTGCCGGACCGAACCTGCTCGACGAACGAGGTGTAGTCGACCGGCGTCGGGCCGTCGTCGCGCACGGTGCGCGCGATCCAGACGTTCACGACGACTGCCACGATCACCACCGCAACGACAACCCACGTCGACCCACCCCGGCGACGGCCGTCCGGCGGCACAACCGGTGAACACATCCGTGCGGACGGTACCGATCGGCGTCGTTGGGCAGGTCGCGACGGGTGTCACATCGAGGCACACGGTGGTCACGACCGCCCCGAATCCCCCCCCGGCCCATCTTCGAGGTACAAATGTCCTGATTTCCCTGAACTGAGTCACGGGAACGCAGTCCGCAAGGTGCCGGCGTTCAACGATTTGGGCGTGGGGAAGAAGGTCGGTCACTCTGCCGAGCAGATGATGAGGATCTAGGACAGATGGGCAGCCAGTACCACCTGCTCCTCGGCCCGCTGCTGTCGGCGAAGTACCCGAAATTCGTCGGTCGTCTCGGGCGGCAACACCGGCTCCGGATCCTCGGCGCGGGCGAGTTCAACTCGTTGCTGCCGACGAACCCGTGGGATCACACCGTCGATCTCGTGCTCGTGGACCGGTCGGTCTTGAACCTGGCGACCACGTGGACCATCTCACTCGACCGATTGGGCAGCAATCCGCCGCCCATCGCCGTCGTGCAGCACGAACCCTCCGTCGCGCTCCGCGTCCTCGCTTCCCACAGCGGAGCGGTGGGGATCGTCGACCCACTCGATGACTGGGACTCCATCACCCGCGCCCTCGAACGTGCCGTTGCCCAGCCCGTGCCGGACGACGACCACCGGATATGGACCGAGGTGGAGCGCCCGCTCAACGGGTACGGCGACGCCATCGAGATGCGGGACGACGTCGACCGCGACATCGTCGACCTCGTGAGCCTCGGACTCGCCGACCGGGAGGTCGCCGCGGCCGTGCATCTGGCCGAGCAGACGGTGCGGAACCGCCTGTCGCGGATCCTGGAGCACTCCGGCCTGAAGAACCGCACCCAGCTGGCGATGCGCCGGAGGTCGCAGCTGGAAGCCGCCACGATCGTCGACCTGTTCGCATGGTGGCAGCACAGCGCGACGATCGAACCGCCGAGGCACGGGGCCGACGGGCAGCCCTCCGGCTGAACGGCTCCACGACCTGACTCCCTGGAGCGGACGACGGGATTCGAACCCGCGACCCTCACCTTGGCAAGGTGATGCTCTACCAACTGAGCCACGTCCGCGTTAGCCACCGCATCCTAGCGGCGCGGCGCCTCCGCCGGGCTCAGGGCACGGCTGGGGCGACGAGCGGTGACGGACGGGTGCGGCGGGCGACCACGGCCACGCCGGCCAGCGAGGCAAGCACGACGGCCGCTCCGGCCACCTGCACCGCCGTGAGGCGCTCGCCGTAGATCGCGTACGCACCGATCGCCGACAGCACCGGGCACCCCAGCGTCAAGAGCGACGACACGGTCGCGTCGAGGTGGCGCAGCGACCACGCGTGCAGGCCGTGCGCCGCCACGCCCTGCGCGACCACCATCGTCAGCACGAGCACCCAGTCGACGGCGCCCAGCTGGCCGAGGTCAAACCCGCCCAGCACCGCCCACGGCACGCCGTAGACCACCGACCACCCGAAGTTGCCGGCGAGGAATGCCCAGCCGTTCCTGCCCGCGGTGCGCGCCCGCTTTGCCGAGATGACGTAGGCGCCCCAGAGCGCCATGCCGCCGAGCGCGAACGCGTCGCCCAGCAGGCTCGCACCACCACCGTCGCCCGCGCCGAACACCACCGCCGCGGTGCCCGTGAAGCCGACCGCCGCGAGCAGCACCTGCAGCGGCACGACCCGCTCGCCCAGCATCCGCGGTGCGACTGCCATCACCACGACGGTCGACAGGGACCCGATCAAGGTCTGGTTGGCGATCGACGTGTGCCGGATCGACTCGAAGCTCAGCGCCATCGACCCGAAGAAGAACACGGCGGGCAGTGCGGTCGCGCGGACGACCGACCGGTCGACGCGGCCGCCGGTCGCGAGTGCGATCGCCGCCATGACGGGCACCGACAGCGCGAGCCGCGTGAGCATGAGCGTCGGCGTCGATGCCGTGATCCCGCGCACCACGAGCGGACCGGCACCCCACGACACGACCGAGACCAGCGCCGCCACCAGCGGCAGTTCGTTGCGGAGGAACGAGCCCGCCCGGACCGCCGGACCGCTCACTTGGGTCGCAGGTCGATGCGCAGTACGAGGACGCCGTCCTCGAGGGCAGCCTCGGCGTCGCCGATCATCGCGAAGTCCTGGAAGTCCGCGGTCGCCTGCGCGATGAAGAGCTGCCGCTCCTCGCCCGCCACGGGCGGCAGCGGGCGGCGCTTGACCGCCGCCGCGCGCTCCCTGAACCGGGCCACCATCTCGTTCGGGTCGAACGACGCCATGCCGAACCTCCTCGCCGTGCCCGCCGCTACCGCAGCAGGGGATCGATCGACGACCGTCCGCCCGAGTCGTCGTCACGCTGGTCGCGGGAGGTGCGGCGCACCTCGGTGCTGATCGACACCGGCGCGCGGCGCACGCGCGGCTCCGTCGGGGCCGCAGGCTGCGCGCCGCGCGTTCGCGCCACGCGGGAGGGCTGGGCTGCGGGCGGTGCCGCGGACGGCGCCCCCTTGGCGGCGCGCTTCGCCTCGCGCTGCTGGCGCTTCGCCCTCTGGCGCTCGAGCTTCTCCGGGGACAACTTCTGCGGCAGCGGCGTGCCGGGGCCGGGGCGCACGGCATCGACGAGCGCAGCACGCGACGGCTCGTCGGCCAGCAGATACGGCCCCTCGCTCATGATCTCGAGGGGGGCGAGCGCCGGCGACTCGGGCGCCGCCGACACCCAGAGCCTCCAGGTGGCCACGGCGAGGCCGATGCCCACGATCAGGCAGCCCGCCGCGACGAGCCCGACCGCGAGGTCGATCTGGGCGACGGTCGCACCTGCTCCCTGCACGACCGAGAGACTACCCCTGGCCCGCCGCTGGGTCGGCGAGGAATTGCCCGATCGGAGGGCCGACCTGGTCGTGCTCGATGAGGAACGCGTCGTGTCCGTGCGGCGAGTCGATCTCCACGTAGCGGCTCCGTCCGCCGAGCAGCGCGTGGATCTCGCGCTGCTGGTACGTCGGATAGAGCACGTCGCTCGAGATGCCCATCACGAGGGCCGGCATCGCGGCACGGCCCATCGCCTTTGCGAGGGCGGTGCGCCCGCGTGCGACGTCGTGGAGGTCCATCGCCTTGCCGATCACGAGGTAGCTGTTGGCGTCGAAGCGCCGCGCCAGCTTCGCGCCGTGGTGGTCGAGGTATCCCTCCACCTCGAACCGGTCCCACAGCTCCATGCCGGTACGGGTGTCGTCCCCGTCGAGGAGCGAGCGCCCGAACTTCTCCGTGAACACGTTGTCGCTGCGGAACGTCACCTGCGACACCATGCGCGCGATGGACAGCCCCGCGGTCGGGCCGTCGCCGTCGGCCGCGCCGTAGTAGTCGCCGCCGCGCCACCTCGGATCGAGCCGGATCGCGCGCCTGCCGATCGCGCCCCACGCGATCTGCTGCGCCGTCGACTGCGCGCACGTCGCGATCGGCACGATGGCACCGACGCGCTCCGGAAACATGACGGCCCACTCGAGCACCTGCATCCCGCCCATCGAGCCGCCGACCACCGCGTGCCACTTCCGGATGCCGAGTGCGTCGGCGAGGCGGCCCTGCGCGCGCACCATGTCGCGCACCGTCACCGTCGGGAACCTCGGCCCATACGGACGCCCGTCGGCGGGGTGCGGCGACGCGGGTCCGGTCGAACCCTGGCACCCGCCGATGACGTTGCTGCACACCACGAACCAGCGGTCGGTGTCGATCGGCAGCCCCGGCCCGACCACCCGTTCCCACCATCCCGGCGTCGGGTGCCCGTCCTCGGCGGGTCCAGCGACGTGGCTGTCGCCGGTCCATGCGTGGCAGATCAGCACGGCGTTCGACCGGTCCGCGTCGAGCGTCCCCCACGTCTCGTAGGCGACGGTCGGCGAGTCGAGCCGCCCGCCCGCGTCGAGCGCGACGGGCCGGGACACCGTGAAGAAGAGGCGGCTCCCCACGGGATCGCCGTCCCGCCATGCTCCCGATGCGGGAAGGTTGTCGTCGGCCATGGTGTCCTCGGTTGCGCCAACCGTGCGGACCGGCCCGTTGCCCGCCGCGAAGCGGACCACATCCCCCGCCCTGGGGCGGGATGGCACCGTGGGCTCGCCCCGGTTGCCGGACCACGCGGTGACGTGGGTCTCTCGTGATGCTGGTCGACCGTTGCCGGCCGATGCCACGATGCTATCCGTCCCCCACCGCGGGGACACGAAACGGACCGAACCTGCACACCTCGCTCACTCCCGCCGCACGACCGGCTCCGACCGCCCGCCACGGCACCGGCACCGTCGCCGTCGCACCGATCGCCGCAGGCTCGGTCGTCGCGACGTTCGGGGGCACCGCCACGGACTGGAAGGGGCTCGCGGTCGTCGACGCCAGTCGACGCGCGAGGTCGCTGCAGGTGGATGACGACCGCTTCCTCGTCGGCCCGCCCGACGCCGAACCTGGCGAACAGGTGAACCACTCGTGCGCCCCGACGTGCCGGTTCCGGAACGCCGTGCAGCTCGTGGCCGCGCGCGACCTCGTGCCGGGGGACGAGCTCACCTACGACTACGCCACCACCGACACCGCGCCGTACGACGAGTTCGAGTGCAGGTGCGGCCACCGTTCGTGCCGCGGACGGGTGCGCGCCGACGACTGGACCGACGCCGGCCTGCGGGTGCGGCGCTCCGGTTGGTTCGCCCCGCACGTGGAGCGGCGCATCCGGGACCTCGTCCGCGCACGGCCGCTGGGCAAGCGCGACGTCGCCGCGCTGCTCGACGCGTACGACCGCGATCCGGTCGCGGCCCTCGAGGTCGCACTGCGGATCTGCACCGGATTCGCGCACGGCGACTGGCCGCGGCTCGTCGCGCGCCTCGATCCGCGGCTCGAGCGGCGTGCGGGCCTGCTCGCGCGGGAGACCTCAGCGCTCGACTGGCTGGCCGGCTGGCTCAACGAGGCACGAACGGCGCCGGGCCACCCGCCGATAGACCGCCGCAGCGACTGACCTGACCACCGGTGCGTCCAGCACCGCACCGGCGACGGGCCACGGGCCGCCGCCGTGCCGGAGCACCGCAGCCACCGCGCGCGCACCCGATCGCCGCTCGGTGCCGCGCACCCACTGCACCGCCTCGTCGCACTCCCGCCGGGTCAGTCCGAGGGCGTCCAGCGGCGCGTCCTGGCACGGCACCGCCCGGGGTGCGTGCGGGACGAACCGGTGCATCACCGCGATGCACCGGCGGCAGAACGCGCACTCGCCGTCGTAGACGAGCACCGCCTCCGGAGGGGCGGCCTGCGCGCTGCTCCGCATGGATCGCGACCGTACAGTGATGGCGTCATGTTCGCACGACTCGCGACGCGCCGCACCGTCCTGCTCACCGTCGCGGTCGTCCTCGGGGTTGCGGTGATGTTGAACCTCGCCGCGTGGCAGTGGGACCGGCACGTGGCGAGGCGGGGGTTCAACGCCGCGCTGACGGCGCGGCTCGACGAGCCCGCGGTGCCGCTCGCCGATCTCCTGGTCCTCGACCCCGCCGACGCCGAGTGGCGCACCGCGATCGCCGTCGGTGACTACGTCGACGGCGCGGACCTTCGCGTCGTCAACCGGTCGCAGGATGGGCGCGCCGGCACGAACGCCGTGTCGCTCCTGCGCCTGGAGGACGGATCGCTCATCTACGTCGTCCGCGGCTTCCTTCCACTCGACCTCGAACCCGCCGCCGCGCCGGAGGGCCGCGTCGAGGTGACGGGACGGGTGCGCACATCCGACCAACGGCGCAGGGGCGAGGTCTCCGACCCGGCGAGCGGCACCCTCACCGAGGTGCAGCGGCTCGACCTCGGACGCCTTGCGCAGCAGGTCCCCGGCGAGCTCGCCGCGGTGTCGCTCGACCTCGTCGCCTCCTCCCCCGCCGACGATCCGCGGCTCGCCACCGTGGCGCTGCCGGGCACGGACCTCGGCCCGCACCTCAGCTACGTGGTGCAGTGGATCATGTTCTCCATCGCGGCAGTCGCGGGGTGGGTGCTCGTGCTGAGGCGCGAGCTGCGGCGCACCCCGCGCCGGGACGACTAGCGCCGGCGCATCCGGGCGGCTGCCCACGGCGGCGTGGACGCGATGCGCACCTTCGTGGACGCGGGAAGCGCGGCGAAGAACCTCGTCATGGTCGCTGCAATCCGTGCCGGCGGCGCGTCGATGCGCAGGTACCGCGCCCACGACTCCGTCGGCAGCGACACGAACGCGTCGAAGAAGCGCTGGATGCCGCGGAGGTCGAGCCGGAGCAGCGCGGCGAGGCCGTAGTCGTGGAGGGCACGGGTGACGAGGAGCGGCCTCGGCCACACGGCGCGCCACGTCTCGGCGACGAGGTCGTCGCCGGACCGTCCGGATGCGAGCTCCGTGGCGATTGCCGACGCCACGCGGGGTGCGGCGCGCAGCGAGGCGGCGACCGAATAGCCCGTGACGGGGTGCACGTACCCCGCCGCCGCACCGAAGGCTGCAACGAGGCGGCTTCGTGCGGGCAGTGCACCGCCCATCTCGATCGACACCCGTTCGACCTCTCCCTCGGGCAGCGATGCCCACCCGTGCCTGGCGCACAGCCGGTCGCACAGGACGCCCTCGTCGACCGGGGGGCCGACCAGCGACGTCTCCTCCACCAGGCAGCGTCCACCGCCGAGGTCCATCGAATACAGGAACGTCGGGGGCGCGTCCCAACCCCGGTCGGACCAGTCCATGAGCGTGAACGATCCGTCCTCCACCGTCCCGGTCGACGGGACGAACCTCCCGAGGGCGACCTGCACGCCCGGGGCGCGGCGGGCACCGACGAGCACCGACGACGTGCCGGTCGCGTCGACGACGAGGCGCGCGGCGACCTCCCCGCCGCCCGCGAGCTCGACGATCCGCCCATCTCCCGCACGCCGCACGCCCGTCACCGTGCCCTCGATGCGCGCCGAGCCGTGGGGCCACAGGTGCGCCGAGAGCGCCTCGTTGTCGAACCGCGCATAGGGACGGCGCAGGCGGTGCTCGCGCGCGCCCACCAACCGGACGACCGGCCAGACCGTCGCGAGGCACGAGCGCAGCGCAGCGGCGTCGGACCGCACGTCGAGGTCGTCGACCCACGTGCCATAGGTGGCGCCCCAGCGGTCGGATTCCCGAGGCGCGACCACCACGGCACGAAGCGCCCGTTCGGCGCACGCCGAGGCGAGTGCGAGCGCCGCGGGACCGCCGCCGACGATGGCGACGTCGTGCGCGGCCGCGTCTCCGCCGGTCAACGGCCCGGCGCGGACTCGATGGCGGCCATGCGGCGGAACTGCTCGACGACGTCGGGGCTCGCGTGCCGCGGGTCGCGCGACCGGTAGACGGTGTCGACGTTGACGCAGATCCGTCCGTACTCGTTCCACGACGAGAACGGCTGCGACGGATCCGCCGCGACGGCCGCCGCCAGGTCGCGCGCCGCGTCGAACGCGTCGATGCCCGCGTCCTGCCGCGCGGACGCCTCCCGCAGCACCCACGCGAGGTAGTCGCGCACGCGGGCAACGCCCGCCTTGTCGGTGACGGGCCCGTGACCCGGCACCACCGCATCGACGTCGAGCGCCGCGATGAGGTCGCAGGCGGCGATCCAGTTCTCGAGCGGGCCCGCCCACACGATGGGCTGTCCCCCGATGAACAGGATGTCGCCCGTGTAGACCGTGCGCGCGTCGGGGACGTGCGCGATCGTGTCGCCACGAGTGTGCGCCGGCCCCACCTCGATCAGCTCCACCGGGCGGCCGCCGACGTCGAGGTCGAGCCTGCCCTCGAAGGTGCGGGTGGGCAGCCGCAGCTCGATGCCGGCGAACTCGAACTCGCCGAAGAAGCGGCGGAACAGGTCGCCGACCTCCCCTGGCGCCGCGTTCAGCGCAGCGAGCATCGCGGGCGGCACCTCGGGCATCTCCTCGGCGGTGGCGGCCGACGCCACGATCTCGGCGCCGTGCACGAGCTGGTTCCCGTAGCAGTGGTCGCCGTTCGCGTGGGTGTTGACGAGCGTCGCGATCGGGGCCGTGCGCACCGCCGGCGCCATGGCCGACAGCATCTCGGAGGTGAGGCGCAGGTCGAACAGCGTGTCGACCAGCAGCGACGCGCCGTCGCCGACCACGAGCCCGGCGTTGCTCCAGCCCCAGCCGCCGTCCGGCTGCAGGTAGGCGTACGTGCCGTCGGCCACCTCGTGGAGCCCGCGGACGTACCCCGCGGTCACGCCGTCAGCCTCGTCAATCCGTTGCGCAGGTTGCGGACCGCCTGTGCGATGCGCTGCTCGTTCTCGATGAGCGCGAAGCGCACGAATCCCTCGCCGCCCGGGCCGAACCCCGACCCGGGCGACAGCGCGACGTTGCAGTCGCGCACCAGGTGGGAGCAGAAGGCGACGGAGTCCATCTCGCGGTACGCCTCGGGGATCGGCGCCCAGACGAACATCGACCCACGGGCCTTCGGGATCTGCCAGCCGATGCGGGCGAGTCCGTCGACCAGCGCGTCGCGGCGGCTCTCGTAGGTCGCGCACACCTCGCGGGGATAGTCGGCCGCCTCGTTCATCGCCACAGTCGCGGCGATCTGGATCGGCTGGAACGTTCCGTAGTCGAGGTAGCTCTTCAGCTTCACCAGAGCCTGTACCACCGGCGCACTGCCGACGAGGAACGCGATGCGCCATCCCGCCATCGAGAACCCCTTGGTCATCGAGTACAGCTCGACCGCGCACTCCATCGCGCCGTCGGCCTCGAGGATCGACGGTGGCGTGTAGCCCTGGAACCCCACGTCCGCGTAGGCGAAGTCGTGGACGACGACCATCTCCCGCTCGCGGCAGAAGTCGACGACCCGCTGCATGAACGCCCTGTCGACCGTGGCGCCGGTCGGATTGTGCGGAAACGACACCACGAGCACGCGGGGCCGGGGCCAGCCCAGCTTGTACGCGGCCGTCAGGTTGGCGAAGAACTCGTCGGCGTACTGCTGGTCGTCGATGACCTGCTGGCTGCGCATCGGCACCTCGCGCACGTCCGCACCGGCGAACAGCGGGCCGAAGATGTGGATCGGATAGCTGGGGCTCGGCACGATCGCCGCGTCGCCGCGGTCGAGCAGCACCCACATCAGGTGGCTGAACCCCTCCTTCGACCCGATGGTGTTCGTCACCTGGGTCTCGGGGTCGAGCTCGACGCCCCAGTTCCGGCGGTACATGTCGGCGACCGCCTCGCGGAGCTTGGGGAGCCCGCGCGACAGCGAGTACCGGTGGTTGCGGGCGTTGTGCGCCGCCTCCGCCAGCTTGTCGACCGCGATCGACGGCGACGGGATGTCCGGGTTGCCGAACCCGAGGTCGACCACGTCGGCCCCGTCGTGGCGCGCCTGGATCTTCAGGTTGTTGATGATCGTGAAGACGTACGGCGGGAGGTTCGTGATCCTTCGGAATTCCACGGCGCGAAACTAGCCCCGAGCGAGCAGTGCGGCGCCGATTGCCCCCGCCCGCTCGCCGCACCGGGCCGCCACCACCCGTGGCAGCCTGCGGTGAGACGGCGCGTAGAGGTGGTCGCCCAGCACACTGGCGACCGCGGTTGCGACCATGGGGTCCGAGCCGGCGCCGCCGCCGAGCACGACGACGTCGGGGTCGGTCGCGTTGGCGAGGTTCGACACGCCGAGTGCGATCCAGCCCGACCACTCGTCGACCACGGCGCGCAACGTCGCATCACCCGACCGCGCACCGTCGAGCACGTCGCCTCCGTGCGCGAAGCCCCTCGAGGCGCCGCCCGCGAGCCGCACGAGCGCCGTGCCCGAGGCGTAGCGCTCCCAGCAGCCGAGCCGGCCGCACGGGCACGCGGTGCCGCCGCGCTGCACCACCATGTGGCCGATCTCGCCGGCAAAGCCCTGGCCGCCGCGCTGGATCGCGCCACCCGAGACGAGCCCCCCGCCGATGCCCGTCCCGAGCGTCACCAGCCACGCGTCGCGCGCACCTACCGCCGACCCCAGCATCCACTCCGCGGCGAGACCGCACGTCGCGTCGTTGTCGACCACCACCCGACCACCGGTCAGTGACTCGAGGCCGCCGCGTACGTCGAGGTCGGCGACGCCCGGCAGGTTCGGCGACGAGCGCAGCACGCCCTCGTGCGTGACCATGCCCGCCACGCCCACGCCGACGGGTCCGTCGCTCGACAGCTCCGCCACGAGTGCCGCGATGCCTGCAACGAGGGCGCCTGCGGACGGAGTCGGACGGCGCGCGGTGCGCAGCACCGAGCCGTCGCCCGACACCACGACGCCGAGCATCTTGGTGCCGCCGACGTCGACGCCGACCGTCTCCGTCATGCGGCGCGCGTCACGACTCGATGCGGGCCTTGAGTTCCTTCAGCGAGCTGAGGATGCGCATCTCCGCGCGGCGCTTGACGAACCCCGGCAGCGGCAGGACGAGCTCGATCGACAGGTCGTACTCGACGCGCGTGCCGCCGTCGGCGGCACGGAAGCCGTACGAGCCCGAGATCGAGCGCATGATGTCGCCGTCGATCATCGACCACGAGAGCCGCGACGGGAGCTGCGAGTAGTCGTAGCGCAGCGTGAAGTGGGTGCTGCGGCCGAGCGCCGATGCGCGGTACTCGACCACCGTCGGACGGCCGTCCGCGCCGCGCTCGCGGACGGAGGCCTGCTTCACGTCCCTCGCCCACTCCGGATAGCGCTCGAAGTCGCAGGCGACCGCGACGCACGCCTCGAGCGGCGCCGCAACGATGATGGAGTCGGAGCCGGAGTCAACCACGTCCGTCATTCTTGCCGATCGCAGGCCCGCCGTCGCCGCGACCGGCCGCCCGGGGTCCGAACGCCCCGTGCCTGACCGCCAGGACCCCGTTCAGCCCGACCCCCAGCACGGGCACCAGCACCCCGAAGGCGAGCGCGCTTCCGGGGCGACCGTCCGTCGACGACCGTGCGATTGCCGCCCCGAGCCCGACCACCACCTGCAGCGCGAGGCAGACGTGCATGGCCCGCGCGAGGCGCCGCGGCACGATGCCGCCTCCGAGGAGGTACAGGGACGCGACGGAGATCTCCTCGGTGCGGCTGCGCCCCACCGCGACCGCGAACGACCACAGGAATGCGGCGGTTCCGGCCGCGAACAGCCCCACGTCGACGGCCGTGACGAGCGACCGCTGCCACGGCGCGAACCCCCACGCCGCGACCAGCGTCACGCCGACGAACGCACCGGTGAGCGCCGCGTGCACCCGCACGATGCTCATGCCGAGATCGCCCCGGCGAGGCGCGACGCGAGCACCCCGTAGTCGAACTCCTCGAGCGCGCGTCGTCGGGACGCAGCACCCATCGCCGCGCGGCGCGGGGCGTCGTCGAGCAGATCGGAGATCGCACCGGCGAGCGCGCGGGCGTCGCGGGGATCGGGCAGCACCACGCCGGTGAGGCCGTCGGCGACCGCCTCTGCAGCGCCGCCGCTCGCACCGGCGATCTGCGGCACGCCGCACGACGCGGACTCTGCGAAGACGATGCCGAACCCCTCCTGCTCGAGCCCGCCCCAGCGCGAGCGGCACACCATCGCGGAGAGGTCCGCGCAGCCGTACAGCTTCGGGAGCGCGTCGTTCGGGACCCGGCCGAGCATGCGCACCGGGGCGCGGCGCTGTGCGACGAGCCGAGCCAGCCGGTCGGCGTCGCGGCCGGCTCCTGCGATCGCGACGCGCAGCCGCGGGCGCGACGGCGCCAGGAGCGCAGCCGCCTCGATCACGACGTCGAAGCCCTTGCGCGGCACCAGGCGGCTCACGCCGACGACCAGCTCGTCGTCACGGTCGAACCCGAGCTCCGCCCGTGCCGCCGCGCGCGCCGCCGGATCGAGCGGCACGAACCGCTGCACGTCGACGCCGGGGGGCACCACCGTCACCGGAAGGTCGCACCGGGCCGCCCTCCGTGCCTCGTCGGCGGCGTACTGGCCGGCTGCGACCACGTGTGCCGCACCGCGCAGCACCGACGAGAGCGCGGCGCGCGACACCGGAAGCCGCCCCGGCACCGTGACCTCCGCGCCGTGCAGCACCACCACGTACGGGAGGCGGAGCGACCGGCCCACGAGCCCGAGCGGCACGGCGGGATCGAGCACGACCCGCTCGGCGCCGATCTCCTTGGCGAGCGCGTCGATGCGCGACGCCATCCACGGGTGCGGCAGCAGCACGGGCTCGCGCACCCGCTCGATGCGGAACGGCTGGGCGGCGTCGAACTCGGCCGAGTCCGGGTGCGGCGACGTGAGCACGGCGAAGTCGCCAGGAGGAAGCCGTCGCCACCACTCCCAGAGGAGGTTCTGGATTCCGCCCACCTTCGGCGGAAAATCGTTGGTGACCAGCAGGTGCCGCATGGCGTCGCTCAATCCTTGCACCCAGCCGGCGCACCCAGCCGGTCGAGCGTCCACCGGGCCTGTTCGCGCAGCACCGGGTTCGCATGGTGCTCGTAGCGGCGCGCTGCATCCAGCGAGCGCCGGTCGCGCACGCCCGAGTTGCCGAGCACGATCAGCGCGTTGCGCCTCACCCAGTCGGGATTGCGGTCCGCCACGTAGGCGCGCCCCATCGCAGCGAGGACGTCCTCGTCGGATCCCTCGAGCAGTGCGACGACGTCGACCGACGCGGATGCGGCCGCGGGCGCCCCCTGCCTGCGCGCAACCGCCACGCGCGCGGGCGGACACGGCTCCTGGCAGTCGTCGCATCCGTAGAGGCGGTCGCCGAGCGCGTCCCGGTACCGCGGATCGAAGGGCCCGGGCTTCTGCGCGAGCCACGACAGGCAGCGCGTCGCGTCGACGACGCCGGGCTCGACGATCGCGCCGGTCGGGCATGCGTCGATGCACCGTCGGCACGCCCCGCATCCGTCCTCGACCGGGGCCTCCGACGGATCGAGGTCGGCCGACGTGACCACCGCCCCGAGGATCACCCAGCTGCCGAGCCCCCGCACGAGGATCTGTGCGTTCTTCCCGAACCATCCCAGACCCGCGAGATGGGCTGCCTCACGATCGACGAGGGAATTGTCGTCGGCGAACGCCACGGCCAGATGGCCGTCGGCCCTCAGCCGGTCGCGCACCGATCCGAGCGCGTCGCGCAGCGCCCCGTAGTGGTCGCCGCGCGCGTACCGGGCGAACCGACCGTGACCGGCGGGAACCGGGGGATCGTCGGCGCTGCCGTACCACCGTGCACCCACCACCATCGACCGCGCACCGCGCACCGCGCGAGCGGGGTCGGTCGAACGCTCGGGATTCCGGAAGGTGAACTGCATGCCGGCGTCGAATCCGCGTGCCACGCGGTCGCGAATGGCGTCCCGCGCCCGCAGCATCGGCTCGGCCGGCGCAACGCCGACGGCGTCGAGCCCCGCGGCCAGCCCGGCCCGGATGACCTCCGCCGTATACCCGTCCCGCGGAATGGCGGCGTCAGCCGGCGGCATGGTGCCGAATCGTAGGCACCATGCCCTTCCGCACCAGCAGACGGACCGCCCGCTCCTCCTCGAGGTCGAAGACCACGGCGCCCTCCGGCGCGTCGACGAGTGCCGTCACGAGGCAGTCGTCGCACGCATCGGTAGCGCGCATCGTGCAGGTGTCGCACGAGATGACGAGCGACGGACGGGGAGAGTCGTGGCGCTGTTCCATGCCGTCATCATGACGGCGGGGTGTCACACGGTTTCGACGAGCCTCGCCCCTTCGAGGTCGATGTCCAGCACCTTTACCGTGCCGCCTGCCGGCAGTGCAGCAGCCACCGCGGGCGCGTCGGCCGGCTCGCACATCGCCGCAACGGTCGGCCCCGATCCCGACAGCCACGCTGCGAGCGCGCTGGTGTCCAGCGCCGCACGCAGCGCCTCGGCGGAAGCCGGCGCGTCGGCGAGTCGACGGTCCTGATGGATGCGGTCGCGGGTCGCCTCGCGCAGCACGCCCCGGTCGCCCGAGGCCAGCGCAGCGAGCAGCAGCGTCGCGCGGCCGATGTTGAACACCACGTCCGCGAGCGGGATCTGCGGCGGGATCGCGGTGCGCGACTTGTCGGTCGAGGTCGTGAAGTCCGGAATCCACACCACCATTGACGCGGGAAATGCGACGGGCACGGCGGCCACCTCGCCGCCCGCGCT
Source organism: Acidobacteriota bacterium (assembly GCA_018969685.1). Classification (GTDB taxonomy): domain Bacteria; phylum Actinomycetota; class Acidimicrobiia; order Acidimicrobiales; family Ilumatobacteraceae; genus UBA3006. The sequence continues at coordinate 18,374 of JAGWXX010000008.1, forward strand.
CGCGGTGACTCCACCCACCAGCGAGGCGGCGACGTTGTCGGGGTGCCCCTCCAACTCGGTGGCAAGGTGCAGAATCTCCTTGCGCACGCCGAGGAGGTCGTCGATTCCGCGTTGGGCGTGCGCCGCGACGATGCCACCCACGCGGGCGGCGCCACTGAAGCCGAGTCCGCGCCCCATCGGGATGCGACCGCGCACCCACAGGTCTCCCGCGCCGCCGGCGCGCCGGAACGCGTCCATGGCCGGATGACGATCCTCCGCCTTCGTCGCGCCGTCGGGTGCGTCCGACGTCCCGCATTCGAAGTACAGCGACAGTGCCATGCCGAGCGCGTCGAAGCCGGGTCCGAGGTTGGCGGAGCTTGCGGGAACCTTTACGTGCACGCCGTCATCCCTCCGTCGACCGGCTCGCGGACACGAACGCCGCGAGCACGTCGTGCGCAGCTCCCGAATCGATGCTCCGCTCGGCGACGATGCGCCCTTCCGTCAGGTCTCCTGCCGCGCCGGCCACCACGAGCGCCGCAGCGGCGTTCAGCACGACGACGTCGCGCACGGGTCCCGCCGCGCCGTCGAGCATGTCGCGCACCGCGGCGGCGTTCGTGGCCGGGTCGCCGCCGCGCAGGGCCTCCACGTCCGCCCGTGCGAGGCCGAGGTCGGCGCCGTCCACCGTGAACGAGCGGGTCGCACCTGCGTGCACCTCCGTCACCTCGTTCGGCCCGCCGAGGCCGAGCTCGTCCAATCCCCCGTGGCCGTGCACGATCCAGGCGCGCCTGACCCCCCGCTCGACGAGCGCGCGACCCATCAGCGGCGCGAGGTCGGGCGACCGCACGCCGAGCAGCATGAACGCCACCGGCGCAGGGTTCGCCAGCGGTCCGAGCACGTTGAACACCGTGGGGACGCCCAACTCCCGCCGGACGGGCCCGACGTGGCGGAACGCGGGATGGAACGACGGCGCGAAGCAGAAGCCGAAGCCCGTGCGCGCCACGCTGTCCGCCACGGCCTGCGCCGTCGATTCGATGGCCGCCCCGAGTGCCTCGAGTACGTCGGCCGTGCCGCACTTGGACGACGCCGCACGGTTGCCGTGCTTGCACACCGGGACGCCCGCGCCGGCGACCACGAGCGCCGCCATGGTCGAGACGTTCACCGAGTGCGACCTGTCGCCGCCGGTACCGACGATGTCGATCGCCCGCTCCGCGACCGTCTCCGGCATCCCGACGCGCGTCGACGCCGCCAGTACGGCACCGAGCATCCCGGCGACCTCGTCGGCCGTCTCACCCCTCGTGCGCAGGCCGATGAGCACCGCTGCCACCTGCGCCGGGGTCGCATCGCCCTCGAGCAGGGCGCGCATGACCGAACCCGCGTCGTCGGACCCGAGCGTTCCGCCCGAGGAGATCCGGCCGATGACCCCCGGCCACCCGCCGAGCGCGTCGAGCGCGCTCATCGTGCGTCAGGCCGTGCGGCGACGCTGGCGCAGCAACCGTCGACGCTCGCGGGCGGTCGCGCCGCCCCAGACGCCTTGGTGCTCGCGGTTGTCGAGGGCATGGTTGAGACACGCTAGGCGCACGGCGCACTCGGCGCACACGGCCTTGGCGTCCTCCGCGAGGTCCTCGTCATCCTCCGGATAGAAGATCTCGGCGTCGAGGCCCTGGCAGGCCCCCCTTGCACGCCACGTCGCATCAGCGGCACCCATCGTTCCAGCCCCCCAGCCGGTCCACTGTCCCCTCCTCGGAAGACTACGAGCCTCGCCGCGCCGCGAACCAATTGACCGATCGGTCGGTCGAGCGACCGGACTGGCCGTCCGGAGCCCCGATCAGGGCTCCTCGGGGATGCCATAGGCACGGGCGATCACCTGGATCGGGTGGCGCGCCACCACGCCGACCTGTGACTCCACCGCGGCGTTGGACCGGGCGCAGTCGCCCGCCGCCACGGTACCCGCCGCGGCGAGCTCCCGTCCGAGCGACTCGGACATCGAAGCCGACCAGCCGGCGAACCGCGCGCGCCCGCTCCACGGCTCCTCGCCGCCGGAGCACCCGTACACCACCGTGACCGTCGCCCCCGTGAGTCGCAGCAGGTCGCGGCTGCGCACGGCGACGTCCTGGGCGCGCAGACGGCACGGTGCGTGGTACGCGATCGACTCCGGGACGTCGCCGGAGAAGTCGGTGTCGAGGGCGGACTCACCCTCCGCATGGGCGCGCATGAGGTACTCGGCCGCATCGAAGGTGTGCGCCGCGAGCAGGTTGGCGTCGGGCCCGCCCACGAAATCCGGGTAGTCGCGGCGGATCACGAGGCTGCAGGTGGGCTGCGCCACGACGACGTCGCGTCCCGCCCGCACGACGGCCGAGAGCGCGCGCACGTTGCGGACCGCCGACTGGACGAACGACTCGACGTCCCCTCCGTGCAGGTACGGCGCGCCGCAGCATCCCGCGCCCTCGGCCAGCGAGCACTCGATGCCGTTGTGCTCGAGCACCTTCACGAGGTCGCGCCCGATGTCGGGGCGCTGGTACTCCACGAGGCACGTCGGGTAGACCGCGACGCGTGCGCGCGCATCGGCCAGGCGAACCGTGACCCTGCGCGCGAACCACGTCGTGAAGCGCTCACGGGCGACGGGAGGAAGCAGGCGCTGCGCCGGGATGCCCGCCACCTTCTCGACGGCGCGCCGCACGAGCGTGCCAGGCGCCGACCCCGCGACGGCCGCGGCAACCGCCCCCGCACGGGACGCGACCGCAGCCACCGCATCGGTCCGACCCGCGACTGCGACGGACGCCCTCGTCCGGAGCGGCACGTGGCCGTTTGCCCACCGCATCGCGTTCGCCCGCAGCATCAGCCGGGGTACGTCGAGCGCCGACTCGCTGCGGCTTGGCGCGTGCGGGCACTCGACGATGCACGCTCCGCACTGGAAGCACCCGTCCACGACCCGGTCCTGCTGCGCCGGGACCAGCCAGCCCGCGTCGCGGTCGTCCCTGCGGTCGAGGAGCGCGAAGAGCGTCGGAAACGAGGGGCACAGGTCGGTGCACCTGCGGCACCCCTCGCAGAGGTTGAACGCGCGCGTCAGCTCTCCGCGCACGTCGGCCTCGTCGAGGTACCGGGGGTCGTTCGGGTCGTAGGTCGTCGTCATGCAGGCGCGCCAGCACGAGAGGGTAGGCACGACCCGACCGCACGACAAGCACCGCAACTACGCTCGGCAGCGCCATGGCCCTGCAACGCGCCGACGCCCTGCGGCGCCTCGCAACCGAGGAGTTCGACGTGCTCGTGGTGGGCGGGGGCATCACCGGCCTCGGCACCGCGCTCGACGCGGCGTCGCGCGGACTGCGCACGGCCCTCGTCGAACGGGACGACTTCTCCTCTGGGACCTCGTCGAAGAGCAGCAAGCTCTCGCACGGCGGGCTGCGCTACCTCCAGCAGGGGGACGTCCAACTGGTGTACGAGGCCCTGCACGAGCGGCAGCGCATGCTGCGCAACGCGCCGCACCTCGTGCAGCCGTTGGCGTTCATGATCCCGCTCCAGGCGAAGGGGGGCGTCGTACCCCGCCGGATCGCCCGCGCGTTAGGCAGTGCGCTGTGGATGTACGACCTCACCGGGGGCTGGCGCATCGGCCGCCTGCACCGGCGCATCGACGGTGCAGCAGCGAAGGGGCACTTCCCCACGGCACCCGAGGGCCGCATCGCGGGCGCGTACGTCTACTACGACGCGACGGTGGACGACTCGCGGCTCTGCATCGCCGTGGCGCGCACGGCCGCGGCGCGCGGCGCGGCGATCGCCAACCGGGCCCGCGTCGTGTCGATCCTGCACGACGGGGAGGGCCGCGCACGGGGCGCCACCGTGTCGACGCCGGATGCCGGCGACATCGAGGTGCGGGCACGAACCGTCGTCAACGCCTCTGGCGTGTGGTCGGACGCCGTGCGCACCGCTGACGAGGGCCGCGACCCCCGCAGCATCCGGCCGGCAAAGGGGATCCACGTCACGTTCCCATGGTCGAAGATCCGCAACGACGTCGCGATCATCGTGCCGGTGCGCCAGGACCGGCGGAGCCTCTTCGTCGTGCCGTGGATCGCCAACGGGGACGGCACCTACCGGTACACGTACGTCGGCACCACCGACACCGACTTCGCGGGGGGCACCGACGAGTCGCAGTGCAGCCGCGACGACGTCGAGTACGTGCTGCGCGCGATGAACGACGCGCTCGCCGAGCCCCTCGACCGCTCCGACGTCACCGCCGCATGGTCGGGACTCCGCCCGCTGGTGCGCAGCGACGACGCATCCGGCAAGACGGCGGACCTCTCGCGGCGACACAAGGTCGCGGTATCGGAGAGCGGCGTCGTCACCATCTCCGGCGGCAAGCTGACCACCTATCGGAAGATGGCCGAGCACGCCGTGGACGCGGCTGCGAAGCGCCTCGGCGTCCGCGCCCGTTCGCGCACGCGACGCCTGCCGCTCGTCGGCGCCGTCGGGTTCGACCGCGACGACCTCGCCGGGCCCGACGGCCACCTCGCGGGGCGGTACGGATCGGAGCGGGGCCGGATCGAGCAGCTCGTCCGCGAGCGCCCCGACCTCGGAGCACCGCTCGTTCCCGGCCTCCCCTATGTGCGGGCCGAGGCGGTGTTCGCCGTCCGCGAGGAAATGGCGATGTCGCTCGACGACGTGCTCAGCAGGAGGACGCGCGCACGGCTCCTCGACCGGAGGGCCAGCGTCGCGGCCGCCCGCAGCGTGGCCGAGCTGCTCGCCGGCGAGCTCGGCTGGTCCCCCGACCGGATCGCGGACGAAGTGCGCGAGTTCACCGACTCGTGCGCCCGCGAGGATGCCGCGGCGGAGGTCTCCGAAGCCGAGTACCTCGCCGCCCACCGGCAAGACTGACCCCATGCCGCACCAGACGCCGATCGAGTTCGGCGTCCCGCATGGGTCCGTCTCCCCTCGCTTCGAACGGCGCACCGTCGTCGAGCCGGCGCTGGTCGCTGCGCTCGACGCCGCGTGCGGTGCGTCGACCGACCCGGCGGACCTTGCCGAGCACGGTCGCGACTGGTGGCCACTCGCCCTGCACTGGGCGCTCGCGGGGCAGGTGCCCAACCTGCCCGCGGTCGTGGTGCGACCGCGCACGACGGCGCAGGTCGCGCAGGTCGCCGCGGCGTGCAGCGCCGCGCGGGTGCCACTGACGGTGTCCGGCGGCCGCAGCGGCGTGTCGGGGGGCGCAGTCCCCGTCCACGGCGGCGTCGTGCTGGACACGACGGAGCTCTCCGGTGTCGATGCGGTGGACGAGGTCTCGGGCCTCGTGACGGTCCGGGCAGGCACGTTCGGCCCCGACCTCGAGGACCATCTCGCGCCGCACGGTCTGCGCGTGGGCCACTACCCCCAGTCGTTCGCCATCTCGACCGTCGGCGGCTGGGTCGCGGCGCGCGGCGCGGGACAGTTCTCGACCCGCTACGGGAAGATCGACGACATGGTCGCGGGGCTCGAGGTGGTGCTCGCCGACGGACGCGTGTTGCACGTGGGCGGCGCGCCGGCCGCCGCGGACGGACCCGACCTCGCGTCGCTCTTCATCGGCAGCGAGGGCACGCTCGGCATCGTGACGTCCGTGACGCTGCGCGCCCATCCGGTGCCGGACCACGAGGCGCGCGCCGCGTGGCGATTCGCGTCCTTCGCCGACGGCATCGCCGCCTCTCGCGACGCGGTGCGCCACGGAGCAACCCCCGCTGTGCTGCGCCTCTACGACGCGGCCGAGACCGCCCGCTCGCACGGCGGGGATGGCCACGACTGCATCCTCCTCGTGCTCGACGAGGGCGACGAGGGGCTCGTCGGGGCGACGATGGACCTCGTGGCGCGGAGCGCGACGAGCCGCGGTGCAGCGCCCGGCGACGGTGCGCGGGTAGCGGCGTGGCTCGAGCACCGAAACGACACGAGCGCGCTGCAGGCGCTGTCCCGGCGCGGCTACGTGGTGGACACGATGGAGGTCGCCGCGCCGTGGTCCCGCCTGCCGGACGTCTACGGCGCGGTGGTCGGCGCTCTGCGCAACGTGCCGGGCTGCATCGCGGCGAGCGCCCACCTCTCCCACAGCTACCTCGACGGAGCGTGCCTCTACTTCTCGTTCGCGGCGAAGGACGCGGGTCCGGTCGAGGCCGTCTACCGCAACCTGTGGGACGCGGGTCAGCGCGCCGCGCTCGCCGCAGGGGCGAACCTCGCCCACCATCACGGAGTCGGACTCAACCGCGCGCGATTCATGGACGAGGCGCTCGGCGGCGGCCTCGACGTGCTGCGGTCCCTCAAGGCGTCGCTCGACCCGCACGGAATCCTCAATCCGGGCAAGCTCGGACTCGGGCGCGAGGTGTGGCCGTGACGGTCCTGGTCATCGACGTCGGCACCACGGGCCTGCGCGCCGGTGCGGTGCGCCCCGACGGCACGGTCGAGCACCTCGTCCACGTGGCGTGCCCGCCCACGAGCCCCTTCCCCGGGCTCGTCGAATTCGACCCCCGCGCCATGGCCGACGCCGTGCTCGGCGTCGCATCGGAGGTGCTTCGGCGGTGCGGACCCGTGGCCGCCGTCGGCGTCGCGGCACAGCGCGCGTCGACCGTGCTCTGGGACGCGCGGACCGTCCAGCCCCTCGGCAACGGGCTCGGCTGGCAGGACCTGCGCACGGTCGGCGAGTGCATCGCCGCGCGCGCCGAGCACGGCCTGGCGCTCGCCCCGAACCAGACCGCGACGAAGGCGGCGTGGCTGCTGCAGCAGCTGCCCGCGGGGGCGGGGCACGTGCGCGTCGGCACCGTCGACTCGTGGATCGCGGCCGTGCTGTCGGACGGCGCACTGCACGTCACCGACCACACCAACGCCGCGGTCACCGGGCTCTACGACCTCGCGACGATGGACTGGTCGGCGCGCACCTGCGGCATGCTCGGCATCGACCCGTCGCTCCTCCCCCGCATCGTGCACTCGAGCGGCACGATCGGCCGCGCCACCGCGCTCGACGGTGCGCCGCCCATCGCCGCGCTCGTCGGCGACCAGCAGTCGTCGCTGCTCGGACAGGGGTGCACCGCCCGCGGCGACACGAAGATCACCTTCGGCACCGGCGGCATGCTCGACACGGTCACCGGCACCGAACGCCCCGTCACGGCGGCCCGGCTGCCGGGCGGCACGTTTCCGATCGTCGCGCACACCTCGGCAACCGGCGCGGCCTACGGCGTGGAGGCGATCATGCTGTCGGCCGGCAGCAACGTCGAGTGGCTGTGCCACGACCTCGGCCTGATCGCCTCGCCGGAGGACAGCGATGCACTCGGCTCGAGCGTCCCGTCGAGCGACGGCGTCGTGTTCGTACCGGCGCTGCTCGGGCTGGGCACCCCCCACTGGGACTACGGCGCACGGGGCACCTTGCTCGGCGCGACCCGTGGCACCGGGCGCGCCCACGTCGTGCGCGCCGTCCTCGAGGGAGTCGCGCAGCGCGGCGCCGACCTCGTCGACGCGGCAGTCGCCGACACCGGCGCGACGATCGGCTCGCTGCGCGTCGACGGCGGCATGAGCCGCAACGCCACCTTCGTCCAGGCGCTGGCCGACGCGACGCAGCGACCGGTGGAGGTGTGCGCCGTGTCGGAGGCCACGACGCTCGGCGCGGGCTTCCTCGCCGGAGCCGCGACGGGCGTCTGGTCGTCGATCGACGAGGCGGCCTCGACCTGGCGGCCCGCGAGGACCGTCGACCCCGTGGGACCCGCAGGTCGCGAGCGCTGGGCGGCCGCCGTCGAGCGGGCGCGGCGCTGGATTCCCGAGCTCTCCGCCCTCGACTTCTAGACTGCTCCCGCATTCCCGAAAGGACCTGACGTTGCCCACCACGCTCCCCTCCGGCGCGCCCGCCAAGCCCACCGAGGCTGACGCCGGCCTGCTGGCATTCGCCCAGTCGGCCGAACTGGCCGTGCACGACCTCTACTCCGCGGCGGCCGGCGTCTCGGGCTTCTCCGATGAGCAGCGCGCCCTGCTCCGCCTCTTCGGGGCCAACCACCTCGCCTACGCGCAGGCCATCGGCGGTGCGATCGGCAAGGCGGCCACGAACCGCCGCGACGAGGGCATCTACGGCGCCTACCGGGCCGACATGTTCACCCCCGTGCGGGCGATGGCCGTGCTGCAGGACCTCGAGAACACGCTCGCCCGCACCCACACCGACCTGATCGGCCTCCTCGAGGCGGTGGGGGGTGCGGAGCTCGCCGCGTCCATTGCGATGGTCGAGGCCCGCCACGCGGCGACCCTCGCGCTCCTCCGTGAGCCCGGCGACGTGAGCGGCGCGCTCTCCAATCCCGCGGCGTCGCTCGCCCCGGGAGGCGCAGCGTCGCCCGCAGCGGACACGACCGAGACGACGGTGGCCCCGTGAACCGCCGCGACCTGATCCGCCTCGGCACCGTCACCCTCACGGGTGCGGTCGTGGCGTCGGCCTGCGGCGCGCAGGCAAACGTCGAGTCCAGCAGCAACATCGCCGCCGCCGGAACGGTGGTGCCGAACGACAAGCTGGCCGACGAACCCGTCGACGACATGGTGCTGCTGCGCACCGCCGCGTCGCTCGAGTACAGCGTCGCGGCACTGTACGACGCGATCCTCGGCGCCGACGGGCTCCTGTCCGGCGACTACGCACCTGCAGCCGCCCTCCTGCGCCGCTTCCGCGACGACCACCTCGAGCACGCCGGCGCCGTGAACGGCCTCGTGCGCGCGGGTGGCGGTACGCCGTGGACGAAGGCCAACCCGCGCATCGACGACCGGTACTTCGTGCCCGCGCTCGCCGAGGTCACGGCGGAGGGGAACCCCGATGCGGCGCTCGACGCCGTGACCCTCGCGCTGGCGGCAGAGACGCTCGCCGGTCAGACCTATCAAGGCGCGGTCGGCTCGCTCCAGTCGGCGTCGCTGCGCGCGGCTGCGGCCGGCGTCGGGCAGGACGAGGCGCGCCATGCCGTCGTGCTCGCCCAGCTGCTCAACCCTGGATACGCGGGCGTCGCACCGTCCACAGACGAGAACGGCCGTCCCACGGTCGCCAGCGTGCCCGGCACGTTCGGCGGGCTCGCGAGCGTGCAGGTACGGCTCGGCAATCCCGGCGACAACGGCGCGAAGCGGAACTTCATCCTCGAGACGCCGAGTCTCAACGCCTACATCTACGCATCGATGTCCTGACCCACCGGTGCGGGGGCGTCCGTAGACTCCCGTGCGACGGTGAGTCGGCCGGATGACCGCGGGTGGAGCACGCACGTGCTCCGTCTGAGGAAAGTCGGGGCTTCACAGGACAGGGTGCCGGCGAGAGCCGGGTCGGGGCGACCTGACGTCGGGTGCAACAGAGAGCAAACCGCCGATGGGCGCGGCCGCGAGGCCGTCGCCACAGGCAAGGGTGAAACGGTGCGGTAAGAGCGCACCAGCGCACGGAGCAATCCGTGCGGCTCGGTGCCCCCTCCCGAAGCAAGACCATGCAGGAGGCACGGGTGGTCCGCCCGCCCGCTGTTCGCAGCGGGCAACCTCCGGGTAGGTCGCCGAGATGGATGGTCATCGGCCGGCGGGTTCACCCGCCGGTCACAGAACCCCGCTTACAGGCCGACTCACCGTCACCCGCCGGCCCGGGCGGCGCGGCGCTGGGACGACACCCACCCGATCAGCAGCACGCCGACCACCTCGAGCACGACGTTGACGGCCAGCGGCCGGTCGAGCGACGGGATCGGCCGGTCCGGCAGCGGCACACCCGAGACGGGCCACCAGAACACTCCCGCGTCGCCGGCGGAGAAGTCGAAGACGATGTGCAGGAGCGACCCGATCGCGCCGGCGATGAGCACCTTGCGCAGGCTCCGGCGCCCCACCGTCGCGGCCACCGCGGCGAGCATCGCCACCGACACCACGACCGCGCTGTGCGACGGGGCGGCACGGCCGACCACCAACCCGACGGCGTCGGGGAGCACCGCACCGGCCGCCACCGCAGCGAACGGAAACCGCGGGTCGCGGAAGACGTTCCACACCGCGAACCACGAGACTCCGACGAACCAGAGGAGCACGACGGTCAGCCGCCGACCGTGGTCGCCACCCACGCCGGCAGCGGCTTTGCGCAGGAGTAGACGAGGTACTGGCCGATCGGCACCGTGTTCACCGGCGAATAGGGATTGGTGTCGGTGGGCGCGATCGTCGTCCCCGGATCCACGACGCTCACCACGACCTGGGGCGGAGCCGTCTCAGGGACCGGCGGAGCCGGAGCCGCGCCGTCCGGCGCGAGCGTCGTGGTCGTGGTCGTCGTGGTGGTCGGCACCGCGGTCTCGCCGGGCAGCGCGCCGCTCACCACCCGTGCGAGGCATTCGTCGCCGGGCAGGTAGATCCGCTGCGGCGACACGTCGGCGCGCAGGCCGCTGCTCACCGCCGCCGGGGCGGGATCCCAGTCGAGCGACGGCAGGTCGGCGTGGATCGGGTCCATGAACGCCTTCCAGATCCTCGCCGGGTACATCGCACCCTGCACGCGCTTGATCCCGTCCTGCTCGACGAACTCGGGGATGTTCACCATCGGCGTGTATCCCTTCGGGTCGCCCACCCACACCGCCGCCGAGTGCTGCCTCGTGAACCCGACGAACCACGCGTTCGTGTTGTTGTCCTGGGTGCCGGTCTTGCCGCCCGCGGGCCGGCCGTCCTCGAGCGCGCTGCGCCGCGCCGTGCCGAAGTCGAGCACGCCCTTCAACGTGTCGGCGGCCCGCAGCGCGACGTCCCGCGGCAGCACCTCGGTCCCCGCGTCGGGTTCGTGGAGGAAGATCTCGCCGTTGGCGTCGTCGATCCGCTCGATCATGTAGGGCCGCAGGTGCACCCCTTCGTTGGCGATGGTCTGGGCGCCGGACGCCATGTCGAGCGGACTGAGCTCGTTGGCACCCGTGGCGAGCGACGCGTACGGCTGGATCGCGAACGTCTCCGGGTTGGTCCAGTCCGAGTCGATCATCCGGTAGATCGTCGCCACCGTGCGGTCGAGGCCCACCACCTGCGAGAGCCGCGCGTACGCGCAGTTGATCGACAGGGCCGTCATGACCCGCAACGACGACGTGCCGCGGCTGACGCCCTTCGTGATCTCGAAGGGTTCCTCGGGCTTGCCGGGGTTGGGCAGCGTGCAGGGCAGCGTCCCGTCGATGACGTCGTCGGGCAGCAGCCCGGCGTGCAGCGCCGCGGCGAGGATGAACATCTTGATGCTCGATCCCGTCTGGCGCCGCCGGACCGCGAGGTTCACCTCGTTCCGGCCGGGCACGAACCCCGACCCACCGACCATTGCGCGGATCCCCCCGGTCGCGTTGTCGATCACCACCGCCGCGGCCTGGATGCCGGTCGCGTTCGCGGGCAGCTGCTCGGCAACTGCGGCCTCGGCCGCGGCCTGCGCGCGCTTGTCGAGGGTGGTGTAGATGCGCAGGCCACCGCGGTAGAGGCGGGCGAACCGCTCCTCGTAGGTCGTGCCGAGTGCGTCGGATCGGTTCAGCAGGTAGTCGCGCACCTCCTCGGTGAAGTACGTCCGGTTGACCTCCTGCTGGGGGATGCTGTTCGCGCGCTCGGGGATCGGACAGTCGGCGTCCTCGACGGTGCGGATCCGCGGCGTCTCCCATCCCGTGCACGCCGCGGTCGCCTCGTCGGGTTGCAGCAATCCGACCTCGACGAGCCGCGCGAGCACGACCTTGTAGCGGGTGCGGGCCGCGTCGGGCCGGCGGATCGGGTCGTAGCTCGAGGGCGCCTGCACCATGCCGGCGAGGAACGCCCCGTCGAGCAGGCTCAGGTCCGACACCGGCTTGCCGAAGTACACCTCGGCCGCCGCCTGCAGGCCGTAGGCGTTGTTGCCGAAGAACACGGTGTTCAGGTAGCGCTCCAGGATCTGGTCCTTCGGCACCAGCTTCTCCAGCATGACCGCGTAGCGGGCCTGCAGGATCTTGTACCGGCCGTCACGGTCGAGGCCCGCGAGGAACTCGTTCTTCACGACCTGCTGGGTGATGGTCGAGGCGCCCTGGCGGGTCGCCGAGGACTGGTAGTTGGCGAGCAGCGCGCGCACCGTCGCTCGCAGGTTGACGCCCTTGTGGCTGAAGTAGGTCGAGTCCTCGACGGCGAGGAACGCGGCGATCACCTGCTCGGGCACGCTCGACACGGGCGTGCGCTGCGTGTTCTCCACCTGGAAGACGCCGATCTGCTCGCCGTTGACGTCGAAGATCACGCTGCGCTGCGCGAGCCCCGAGAACTGCCCGAGGCGCACCGGCACCTGCGAATGGGCGTTGAGCGCACCCCATGCGGCGGGGGCCATCGCCACCACCAGCGACGAGCACAGGAGGGCTCCTGCGAGGACCGTGACGGCGAGGCGCAGTGCGAGGTGCGACGTCCTGTTCACCGTACGGACGACGCTACTCTGCACCCGTGGCTGCAGGTGGGCGCTTCCCCGTGCGGCCGTTCCGGTTCGGCGTGCAGGCGAACGGTGCAGCATCCGCGGCCGAGTGGCGCGACCTCGCACGGCGCGCAGAGGCAGCCGGGTACGACGCGCTCACGATGCCCGACCACTTCTCCGAGCAGCTCGCACCCGTCCCCGCACTGATGGCGGCTGCCGACGCCACCGAGCGCCTGCGCATCGGCGCCCTCGTGTGGGACAACGACTACAAGCACCCGGTCGTCCTCGCGAAGGAGCTCGCGACGATGGACGTCCTGTCCGGCGGCCGGCTCGAGATCGGCATCGGCGCGGGTTGGATGCAGAGCGACTACGACCAGTCCGGAATCCCGTACGACCCTGCACCGGTGCGGATCGACCGCATGATCGAGGGCATCGAGGTCATTCGGGGATGCATGGCACCGGGGCCGTTCTCCTTCTCCGGCCGCCACTACACCGTCACCGGCTACGAGGGGCTTCCGAAGCCCCTGTCGCGTCCGCCACTGCTGGTGGGCGGCGGCGGCCCCCGGATGCTTCGCTATGCGGCACGGGAGGCCGACATCGTCGGAGTCAACCCCGTGCTCACCAGCGGACGGATCGACGCCTCGACCATTTCCTCGATGTCGGCCGAGGAGGTCGACGCCAAGGTCGCCGTGGTCCACGAGGCAGCCGGCGACCGGATCGACCTGATCGAGATGAACATCCGGGCCTTCCTCGTGGCCATCGCCCCTGACGCGGCTGCCGCCACTGCAGGTGTCGCGGGCATGGTCGGGGTGCCCGAGTCGATGGTGGCCGCCTCCCCGTTCGCCCTCGTGGGACCGCCCGCCAAGCTGGCGGAGGATCTCCTGGCCCGCCGGGAACGCTGGGGGTTCTCCTACGTCATCGTCGGGGGCGAAAACCTCGACGACTTCGCCCCCGTGGTCGCCGCCCTCTCCGGGCGCTGACCCCTCCCACCGGCAATCCGGAGCCGATGCACGGGACGGGGCCCCCGGTGGCATAGCCTGTCGGGTGCCGGCCGCACGGGCCGGTGCCAATCAGGAAACGAGACATCACTAATGCGCGGAACCGTCAAGTTCTTCAACGCCGAAAAGGGCTATGGATTCATCGCCCGGGACGGTGGGAAGGACGTGTTCGTCCACTTCAGCAACATCGCCGGCGAGGGCTACAAGACCCTCGTCGAGGGCCAGACCGTCGAGTTCGACGTCGGCCAGGGCCGCAAGGGCGAGGAAGCCCAGAACGTCGTCGTCGTCGGCTGACGACGCGGAGTTCGTGACGTACCGATCGACCCGCGTGCTCAGGCGCGCGGGTCGATCGGCGTGACGACGTCCGACGCCCGCTCGATCGCCTCGGCGACGTCGAGCACCAGAAGATCCCGGTAGCGCGCGGACACGACCTGCACGCCGACCGGCATGCCGTCGGCAAACCCGAACGGCACCACCGCCGCGGGCAACCCGAGCAGGTTCGGCGGCAGCACGGGGCGAAGCAGCTCCAGCGTCGCGCGCGCACCCTCGGGGCCCGCGATGTCGGCGTCGAAGGTGAACGGCGGCTGGGTCCACACCGGGCAGAGCAGCACGTCCCACTGGGCGAACCACTCCGACCACGTGCGGCCGATGCCGTTGCGCCGGTACTGCGCCTGCGACCATTCCGCCAGCCCGACCTGCGGCGAGAGGTCCTTGGTGAGGTGGAGGAATGCGCGACCTCCCTCCCCCATCACGGCGTCGAGCAGGTCCAGCTGCAGTGTGAGCTCGCCGTTCATCTGGGTGCGCCACACCTCGCAGGCCTCCTCGACGTGGGGCGGGGACGCCTCGTGCACCTCGTGCCCCGCCGCCGCGAGTGCCTCGCCCGCGCCGACCACCGCGGCTCGGATGCCGGGGTGCACCGGACCGCCCGCCACGTCGGCCATGACGGCGACGCGGAGGCGCCGGCCGCCGGCGCCCTCGAGCGCGACCGGCACGCTCACCGGGTCGCGGGGGTGGGGACCGGCAATGGCGAGCAGCCCTGCGCGTACGTCGGCGACGCGCCGCGCCATCGGACCCTGGTTGAGCATCAACTGGGCCGACAGGCCGATGTCCTCGATCGGGAACGTCTGCGCGTCGGGCACCACGCCCGTCGACGGCTTGATCGAGGCGATGCCGCAGCAGTGCGCGGGATTGCGCAGCGAGCCTCCGATGTCGTTGCCGAGACCGAGCGGCGACATGCCCGTCGCCAGCGCCGCAGCCTCGCCACCGCTCGACCCGCCGGCGGTGCGGTCCGCCGACCACGGGTTGCGCGTGCGGCCGTGCAGCGACGAGTCGGTGTGCACCCGGAGCCCGAGGTCGGGGAGGTTCGTCCGCGCGATCGGGATCGCTCCCGCGGCACGGATGCGCTCGACCACCGGCGCATCGCGGTCGGGAACCGCCGCGGCGAGCGCCGCGATGCCCTGCGTCGTCGGCAGGCCGGCGACGTCGATGTTCTCCTTCACCGTGCACGGCACCCCGTGCAGCGCACCGAGCGCGGCGCCCCGGCGCACGGCGGCGTCGGCTTCGTCCGCGGCTGCGAGCGCCGAGTCGGCCATCGTGCGCACCACGGCGTTCACCGCCGGGTTCACCTGCTCGATGCGCGCGAGGTGGGACTCGACCACTTCGCGACTCGTCACCTCGCCCGCTGCGATCGCCCTCGCCAGTTCGACCGCTCCCTTGCGCCACCACTCCATGGACGACCTCCCGCGCCGAGGCTACGTCGGCGGCCCCTCGCCGACCGCCACGGGCGCTCATACCCCACCGGGTATGATCGCGGAATGCCAACCGCCACCGCAGCAGTCCGCGCCGCCGAGCAGAAGGACCTCGTCAACCGGCTCCGCCGCATCGAGGGGCAGATCGGCGGCGTGATCGCGATGATCGAGGAGGGCCGCGACTGCACCGACGTCATCGTGCAGATCGCCGCATCGAAGAAGGCCATCGAGCGGGCCGGCATCCTCCTGCTCACCAACGCCCTTGCGCAGTGCATGGCCGACCAGAAGCGCTCGTCCGAGGCGCGGCGCGCCGAGCTGCAGAAGGCGTTTCTCTCCCTCGCCTGACCGGCGCCGCGGAACGCGCCGCCTAGGGGCGGATGGACGCCACGACGCCGGCGCCGAGCGCCTCGTCGGTGCTCTCGCCGCCGCACGACAGCAGTGCCCCCGGATCGGCGGGGTCCGCGGGTCGCATGACGCTCGCCACGACGTCGAGCGACGGCACTGCGATGGCGACCTGGCCGCATGCACCCGACGCCCAGAAGGCGTCCTCCGGCACGCCTGCAAGGAGGGGCCCCGCCTCCGGTGCGCCGCTGCCGCCCACGACGGTGCCGGGCCGGTTCAGCCACCAGAGCAGCCCGTAGCCGGCGTTGAGAGGCGACGACGGCGCCGTGGCCTGCGCCACGAAGTCCGCCGAGACGACCTGCGCACCGCCGGCCGATCCTCCGTCGAGGTACAGGCGCGCGAGTGCCGCGAGGTCGTCGCAGTTCGTCTGCATCCCCGCGAACAATCCGGCGTTGCCCGCGGCGTCGGTCGTCAACCGGGACGACGCGCCGAGGGGGCCGAACAGCGCCTCCTCGGCGAACTGCGCGACGGACACGCCCGTCGCCCGCTCGAGCACCGTCTCGAGCACCTGCACTGCCGCATTGTTGTAGACCCACTCGCTGCCGGGCTCGGTCTGCTGCGAGAGACCGACGGCGAACGCCGACTTGTCGGACTCGAGGAACGCGAATTGCGCGTAGTCGGTGAACAGATCGTGGTAGCGGCCCGAGGTGTGGGAGAGCAGTTGGCGCACCGTCACCGCCTCGCTCGGGGTGCCCAGCCACTCGGTGACCCAGCGCGACGCGGGGTCGTCGAGCGAGAGCAGGCCCCGGTCGGCCGCGATGCCGACGAGCGTCGCGGCGACCGACTTGGTGGTCGAGAACCCCTCCTGCAACTGGTCGGGCGCGAACCCGTCCCAGTACCACGAGCCCACGACCGTGCCGGCGTGCTCGACGACGACGCAGTTCGCGCCGTCGGCGTGCAGCGACCCGGCCAGCGCCTCGAGCGCCGCCTCGTCGAAGGGGTGCGCCGGCGCCGTCTCGGCGGGGGCGGCACCTCCGCACGCGGCGAGCGCCAGCAGCGCCAGAAGTGCGACGGGTCGGCGCACGCGCTACGCCGGCTGGACCTGGCGGATCGCCTCGAAGCCACCGAGCACGTCGGAGACGTCGGTGAACCCCGCGGCGCGCAGCACGCTCGCGCCGATCGACGAGCGGTAGCCGCCCGCGCAGTAGACGACGGTCGGCACGTCGGGCCGGAGCTCGCCGGCCCGGCGGCGCAGCTGCGCGACGGGGATGTGGACCGCGCCGTCGAGGTGGCCCGACGCGAACTCGCCCTGACCGCGCACGTCCACCACCTGCAGGTCGCGCCCGGACGCGCGCACCTCGGCGAACTCCGGCGCGCTCAGCCGCGAGGCGCGCCGCACCTCGGCAGGCACCTCCACCAGCGACTCCGCCGGGAACCACGCGATCGCGCGGTCGTAGCCGATGCGCGCGAGGCGGACGCGCGCCTCCTGCTCCGTCCCCGACTCGGCGACCAGCACCATGTCCTCGTCGGGTGCGATCACCGAACCGGCGTACTCGGCGTAGCGGCCGGCGAGGCCGACGTTGACCGAACCGCGCAGGTGGCCGAGCGCGAACGCCTGCGGGTCGCGCACGTCCACGATCTGCGCACCGCGGTCGCGCGCGGCGAGCAGCTCGGCCGCACCGAGGACGGCCGGCCGGGCCGACTCGTCGAGGACCGGCCGCTGCTGCTGGTTGCGCACCGCGTCGTAGACGAAGTAGCCGGGTGCCTCGGGCTGCCCCTCGGTGACCGCGGCGACGAAGGACGCGGCGTCGCGGAACTGCAGCGCGTAATTGGTGGCGCGCTGCTCGCCGATGGTCGACGAGGTCTCCGTGGAGAGGTTCTTCCCGCAGGATGACCCCGCCCCGTGGGCAGGAAAGACGCGGGTGGCATCGGGAAGCGTGAGCAGCTTCGTGGCGATGGACTCGAAGAGCATCCGCCCCAGTTCGTCGGCCGTCTTGCCGACCGACACCAGCAGGTCGGGCCGTCCCACGTCGCCGATGAAGAGCGTGTCGCCGGTGAGCACGCCGTAGGGGGTCGCGTCGCCCGGCCGCTCCCAGACGACGATCGAGATGGACTCGGGCGTGTGGCCCGGGGTGTGCCGGACCTCCAGGCGCACCTCGCCGAGCGACACCGTCTCGCCGTCGGACAGGAGGCGCGCGGGGAACTGCGGCTTCGCCGCCGAGCCGTAGCAGATCTCCGCACCCGTGGCGGCGGCCAGTTCGAGGTGGCCGGACAGGAAGTCGGCATGGAAGTGCGTCTCGAGGACGTGCGTGATGCGCAGCCCGTGCGCAGCCGCGGCATCCACGTACTGCCGGACGTCGCGGCGCGGGTCGACGACCGCCGCCGCCCCGGACGTCGTGTCGCCGATGAGATACGAGGCCTGCGAGAGGCACTCCAGGTAGAACTGCTCGAAGATCACCGTTCGCTCCCTTCCGCCGCTTCCCCGTCCACCATAGTCCCGATACCCCCCGAGGTATGTCCCTCCCCGACGTGCTCATGCGGCACGCCGGCCGCCGACAGGGCGTCGAGCGCGTCGCCGAGCCGGTCGCCGGGCACCGCGACGAGCGCGACGTCGCGGTCGTCGCCTGCGAGCCCCCCGGACGCGACGTCGGCCAGCAGCACGGCCGTGCCCTCCGCGCGCAGGGCGCACTCGGTCCACCATGCTGCAGCTCCCGGCTGATCTTGAGCGAGGGCGCGGTGGCGGTCGCGGCTCGACTCGGCCACGGCGATCCACGGCCCCACGAGGCCCGGCATCTCCCCCGCCTCGTGCGCAGCCCCGACGAGCTGCCGCAGCCGTCCGCGACCGTCCATTGGTCGCCACGGAAACCCGAGCGACCGCGCAGCCGACTCGATGTCGCCTGCGTCGAGCCAGATGCCACTGACCGCGAACGACAGGAGGTGCCTGGTCAACCGGCCGGGACCGGGCGCCCTCGGCACGCCCCCCGCATCGACGACTGCGCCGTCGAGCAGCGGCATCGGGCGAAGCGCGTCGATCTCGCGGGCGAGGAACTCGCGGCTGGCCGCGACCACCTCGGCGTAGACGGTGCCCACGGCGTGAGCTGCGAGCGCCGCGAGACAGGGCTCGGCCCAGCGCGCGAGGTGCCCGGCCAGGAAGTCGCGCTGCTCGCCGACCGCGTCGGCAGCCTCGTCGGGACGGTCGGCGGCCCAGGCCGCGGCCTCGCGCGCCACGAGGTGGGCGTGCGCACGGAGCTCGAGGCCGAGGTGGTCGGCGCCGGCCGTGCGCCACTCGCCGCCGACGTGCTCGGTGAAGCCGGCGTCGTCGTACGCGCCGGCCACCGACGCCGTCACCGCACCGCCGCGCCTGCCGTCGACGGACAGGAAGACGCTCTCGTACGGCGGCACCGCCCGCAGGACGATGCGCTCGTAGTCGACCGCGGTCGCCTCGTCGGCGAGCGACGCGAGCCTCGGCACCCCGCGCACGCGGTCGGCGAGCGCCGGACCGGGCTCGGCGAGCAGCAGCGCGCCCAGCACGGCGGCGACGCTCGCGCGCGCCTCGGCTCGCTCGGCGAGGTCGCGCACGGACGTCAGGAGCGGTAGGCGCTGGCGAGCGGCTTCACGGGCCGCGCGAAGTGCAGCGGGCGCCGCAGGCCGCCCGGACCGGGGCCGGGGCGGGTCTTGGCGAGCCACTCGTGGAAGACCTCCATCGACCTGCCCGTGTCCACCGCGACGTCGCCGTACCGGTCGCCCTGCAGCGCCGGCCCGACGGTCACGCGCTGCAGCCAGCAGTGCATGCCCGAGATCGGATCGGGCTGCACCGGGAACGTGAGGTTCTGGTGCACGCCCGCGTCGCTCCACCACACGCGAGCCGAGTCGCGGTCCGCGGACTCAAACGGCTGCGTGCCGTGCACCTGCGAGATGCGCCAGGTGCCGTCGCCCGTCGCCGTGCCCGATCCGTAGCCGCGGTCCGGGCCCGACAGCGAGACGACTCCCGCCGTCCAGCCGGGCGTGCCGACCTGCTCGTCGAGCCGCCACCGGCCCATGTGGTGCGACGCCGCGACGACGCCGGGACGGATGCCCTCGGTGCGCCATGCACGGATCACGAACCAACCGGTCTGCGTGGTGATGCGGACGAGCCCGTCGACGTCGATGCCGAGCTGCTCGGCGTCGGACGGGTGGATCCACAGCGGGTGGGCGTGGCTCAGCTCGGCGAGCCACTTCGACTGGGCCGAGCGGGTGTGGATCAGCGTCGGCAGGCGGAAGGTCGGCAGCAGGATGCGCTCCCCCGCCTCGAAGTCGAGGTGCTCCCAGTGCACGTGCGACGGGATGAACGTCGGCAGCGCGTACTCCGGCCAGCCCCAGTCGCGCAGCGTCGGCGAGAAGAGCTCGAGCTTGCGCGACGGCGTCGGGAAGCCGAAGCGCGCCGTGCCGTCGATGTCGACGCCGACCGAGCCGTCGCCGATGAAGGGCATGTGCCCGCCGATGTCGTCGACCGTCGCGTGCATGCCCGCGGTGCCGGGCACGCGCCAGACGCCGCCTTCGTCGCGCACCGCCTTGGCGGCGGCGAGATCCGCCTCCGTCACGGCGCGCTCGTGCACCTGCTCCTGGTTGCCGGGGATGGCGAACGCACCGTGCTTGCGCATGTACGCGAGCGGCGTGAGCCCCTCGGCCTCGGCCGCGGCGGGCAGTCCCGGGATGGAGTGCTGGAAGAGGTGCGCGTAGTACTCGTCGATCGACAGCGGGGTGCCCGGCTTCTCGATCGACTCGAAGTGCTCGCGGATGCCGAGCGACCCGTCCGGGTCGATCCGCCACGAGAGGTCGATCCAGAATTCGTGCTCCTCCCACACCTCGCCCGGGTTCACGTCGTAGGTGCGGCCCACGGTGCGGCCCTGCTGCTCGGCCCAGACCTTCATGACCGGCTGCCGGAATCCGATCCAGCGACCGAGGTGCGTCTCGTAGGACGCGACGTCGTGGCGCTCGGACGCGACGCCCATCGGCAGCACGTAGTCGGCGAACCACGCGGTCTCGCTCCAGATGGGGGTCAGCGCGACGTGGCAGCCGACGAGGTCCTCGTTGGACAGCACCTCCAGCCAGGTGAAGCCGTCGGGGTTGGTCCAGATCGGGTTGTAGACGCGGGTGAAGTAGGTGTCGAGGCGGCCGCGGCCCTCCTTGATGAAGTGCGGCAGGAGGATCGACAGCTCGTGGTGCGCGAGCGGGTACTCCTTCGGCCAGGTCAGCTCGTTCCAGTCGCCGTGCGGGTGCGGGTTCTTCGGCGGCACGGGGATGAACTTGTTCCAGCCGTTCGGGCTGGTGCCACCCTCGGTGCCGACCGATCCGGTGAGGACGTTCAGGAAGAACAGGCAGCGCGACGTCTGCCACCCGCCCTCGTTGCCGGCGGCGGATGCGCGCCAATTGTGCGACGAGAGCCGGCCGGGCACGGCGCGGCCGATGTGCTCGGCGATCTCGCGGATGCGGCGCGCCTCGACGCCGCACATGCGCTCGGCGTTCTCCGGCGTGTAGTCCGCGTAGCAGTCGAGCAGCGCCTGCGCGAAGTTCCCGAACACCGGCTCGAGGTCGGGCCGGGTCTCGCGGAGGAACACGTCCCAGTTCACCCAGCGGCGCACGAACTCGCGGTCCCACGTGCCCTGCTCGATCAGCAGGCGGGCGATGGCGAGGCACAGGTAGGCCTCGGTGCCCGGCCAGACGGGGAGCCAGTAGTCCGACATCGAGGCGGTGTTGGAGAGGCGCGGGTCGACGCAGATCACCTTTGCGCCGCGCATCTTGCCCTCGATGATCCGCTGCGCGTGGGGGTTGAAGTAGTGGCCGGCCTCGAGGTGCGACGAGATGAGGAAGATCACCTTGGCGTTCGCATGGTCGCCGGACGGCCGGTCGAACCCCATCCACGCCGCGTACCCGACGCGCGCGCCCGACGAGCAGATGTTGGTGTGGCTGTTGTGGCCGTCGAGGCCCCACGCGTGCAGCACGCGCTCCATGTAGCTGTCGTCGCCCGGGCGGCCGACGTGGTACATGACCTCCTTGCGACGGTCCTCGCGAAACGCGCGCCCGACGCGCGATCCGATCTCCTCGAGCGCCTGCGCCCAGTCGATCCGCTCCCACCTGCCCTCGCCGCGCTTCCCCGCGCGCTTCAGCGGGTAGAGGATCCGGTCGGCGTCGTGGACCTGGTTGATCGTCGCCGGGCCCTTCGCGCAGTTGCGCCCGCGGCTCGCCGGGTGGTGCGGGTTGCCCTCGAACTTGGCGATCTCGCCCGTCTGCTTGTCGACGTAGGCCAGCAGGCCGCAGCACGCCTCGCAGTTGAAGCAGGTGGTCGGAATGAGGCTGAAGCGCCGCTTCACCTTCCGCCCGTGCGCCCACTCCTTCGCGTCGAGTTCGACCCAGTCCGACCAGCGCTCGACCGGCGGGTAGTTGGTGAGTGCGGTGCCCGGGAGCAGGCGGGCAAGGTCGCCCCGTCCCGCGCGGTCGAGATCGTCCAAGAGCGACACGTCGATGCTCCTCAGCTCAGCGGCACGGATTGGCCGGCACGGATGAATGCGTCCTCATAGGCGGCGAGGCCGACGACGGCACAGGCCGCCGCGGCGAGGCCGAGCGGCGTGCTGTCGCCGAGGGCGGAGGCGAGCGCGAGGCCCGCGGCGCCCACCATGCCGACGAGCACGCCGGACCAGAAGCGTCCCTTGTACGGACCGCGGAGCATTGCGGCCACGGCCACCTCCACCGACAGCGGCCCCTTGGCCGTGACCTCCATGGCCACCAGCGCGGCCTGGGCGAGCGCGCCGCCGAACAGGCACCAGCGCACGACATCGACGGCCGCGGCTGCCGGGTCGAGCACTGCGGCTGCCACGAGCAGGGCCGCGGAGCCCGCGGCGACGGCCTGTGCCAGCAGCACCGGCAGCATCAGCGGGCTCTGCCAGAGGTCGCGGCCCTCGCACTGGGCGAAGAGCCACGCGGTGTATCCCGCAGTGCCCGCGCCGAGGACGATCGCAGGCACGGCCATCGCCTCGACGAGCCCCTGCAGGCCGAGCACGCCGCCGACCCACCATGCCGAGCCGACGGCGCCGAAGCCGAGGAGGATGAACGACCCCCGCACGAGCCATGAACCCCATTGCGGCTTGGTGAACAGGTAGTAGAAGCGCGTCGGCTGCTTGAGGTCGAGGATGAGGAGCAGGCCCGTCACCGCAGCGAACGCGAGGGCGATGCTCGGCGCCGCGACGCCCACAAGGCTGCGCTCGCCGCCGTGGCCGAGCAGCGCGAGCAGCCCGGCCACCATCAGCGCGCCTCCCGAGACGCCCTTGGTCACCAGGTAGGAGGTCACCTTGCCGCGCCACGGCATCGAATGTGCCGTGGTGTACGCGGTGCGCGCCACGACGTTCGAGTCGAGGTGCCCCCCACCGACGGGCATCGTGGGATGGTCGGGCGTGGTCTGCGCCCAGATCATCCCGTCCGGGCGGATGACCGTGCGCAGCGGGTCGAGCGCGGCCTCGTCGGCACCCTTGTAGAACACGTGCGGCTTGGTGCCCTGCTCGGGCGCCCGCACCTTCGTGTCGTGACGGCCGAGCATCTGGGTGATCCGCGAGGACGGATCGTCGAGGTCGCCGGCGAAGATCGACTGTGTCGGGCACACCACCACGCAGGATGGCTCGAGGCCGACCTCCACCCGCTGCGTGCAGAAGTTGCACTTATGGGCCGTGTTCGTGTCGGGGTTGATGTAGAGCGCGTCGTAGGGGCAGGCGTTCATGCACGACTTGCAGCCGATGCAGCGCGAGTCGTCGAAGTCGACGATGCC
>JAGWXX010000073.1 GCA_018969685.1 Acidobacteriota bacterium
GGCGAAACCGTTCAACATGCTGGGCGTCCCCGGCGTGAGCGTCGAACAACGCGAACGCGCCGAAGACCTCCTGCTCCGCTCGCTCACCGAGGCGCACCGCTGGGGCGAGTACCAGGCGCTCGTCGACGACGGCTGGTACTCGCTGCAGGACCAGGAACTCGGGTTCGAGCATCTCATCCGTCCCGAGTACTTCGCCGACGGACGCATGCTCGACCCGACCCGACCGGAGTCGCTGGTGTACAAGGTCAAAGGCGACGAACGCATCTTCGTCGCGTACATGTACATCGCCGAACCGGACGTCCCCCTCGACGACCCGCGTATCTCGGGCTTCGCCGGAAGGCTCATGGAGTGGCACAACCATTCCGACATCTGCGTACGGCCGTACGACGAGGAGAACCCCATCGGAGCGGTCGCGGGCTTCAAGAACGCCGACGGCAGCTGCCCGGTCGAGGGCACCGGTGATGCCGTACTCGACCCGAAGTTCTTCGCAGGGACGGCGTCGGGCGATTCCGTCGTCGACTTCGGATCGTTCCTGATGACCCACGTCTGGGTGGTCGAAAGGCTCTGCGGTCCGTTCAGCGCCATCGAGGGACCGTCACGCGGCGTGACCGCCACGCCGGAGGACGAACGCGTCGACGTCTGCGCCGCTCTCCCCTGACCGGAGCGCCTTGACACCTCTCCTGCCGGTCGAACGGTCCCGCTCATGCAAGGCTCGACCGAGCGACCGAACCGCCTCTACCTGCCCGGGATCGACGCCATGCGCGGCGTCGTCGTCCTCATCGGGCTCCTGTTCCACGCGAACGTGCCGTTTCTCGAACGCGGCATATTCCGTTCCGGGCTCTTCTTCGTCGACGTGTTCGGGGTGCTCTCCGGGTATTTGATCACCCGCGTCCTGCTCGGTGAGCACATGCTCACCGGGAAGATCGACTTCAAGCGCTTCTACCTCGCGCGAGCGCGTCGGCTCATGCCCGCCCTCTTCGCCGTACTCGTCGCCGTCGTCCTCTACGCCCGGGCGTTCGAGCCCCAGACCCTCTGGGACCTGCGTGTGCAGACGCTCGCCGCCATGGGGTATTTCTACAACTGGTACGCGATCCTCTCCGGCGGAGACTACTTCAGCTCGTACGAGATCATCCCGCTGCAGCACCTCTGGAGTCTCTCCCTCGAGGAACAGTTCTACATCGTCTGGCCGGTCGCCCTCGTCGTCATGCTCGTCGCCTCGCGCCGGCGACCACGGCTGCAGCGCGCGGTCCCCTACGTCCTGGTCGGGGGAGCACTCCTGAGCGCGGTCGTCGCGTTCGCGATCTTCCACGGCGGCGACACCGCCGGCACGACGGACATGGTGCGCGCCCCCATGACGCTGTTCGGGTTCGAGGCCAACCGGTTGCTCATGGTGTACATGAGCACCATCACCCGCGCCGGAGGATTCCTCGCCGGCGCCGCCCTGGCGTTCTGGTGGCAGCCCGACCTGAGGCCCCCCACCTCTCCCCGATTCGACCGTCTGCTCGACATCGCAGGCCTGCTCAGCATGGTCGCGATGGTCCTCCTGACGAACCTGCAGTGGTTCACCGAGGCCGCGATCTACGAATCGGTGGTCAACGGCGGGGCGGTGCTCGTCTGGATCATCTGCGCCGTCCTGATCATGGCCGTGAGCAAACCACAGTCGACCTGGATGCAGCGACTCTTCGTGAAGAAGCCGCTGATCCGACTCGGCGTCGTCTCCTACGCGCTCTATCTCTACCACTGGCCGGTGATGCAGTTCTACCGCAAACAACCGTTCAACAGCATCCCGCTCTGGGGAATCGCCCTGATGCTCCCCGTCCTGTGGGCGATCGCAGAACTGTCGCAGAAGTACTTCGAACGCCCCATCCGCAAGATGGGGTTCAATGCGTACCTCGCCAGCCTCGCCCCGCGGACGCGGCGCGTCTCCGTGACCGTCGGTGGTGTCGCCATCCTCGCTGCCGTCGTCTCCCTCGTCACCGCACCGGCCGCGACGAGCGCATTCCGAGAGGACATCGACCGGGTCGAACAGAGCGCGAGCGGAATCGCGCCGGGCGAGACGGCCGAACGCCTCGTCATCGGCGACTCGATCACCGCGCTGCTGACCGTTCAGTACCAGCAACGCGGCTACGTCGTCGACGCCGTCGTCGCCCGGACGTTCGCCGAGGGCTCCGGCATGGCCGAGTACTCCGTCGAGACCGGCCAGGTGACCGACGCCGTCGTCATGCACCTCGGCACGAACGAGGAGATCACGCCGGAGGCGCTGCGCGGCATGCTCGACCGGACGTCGACTCTCCGACGGGTCGTACTCGTCACCCTCTGGCGCGAGAACTGGAGCCTGCTCGAGAAGAACAACGCCGCCCTCCGCAGCATGGCGGCGGAGTACCCCAACGTCGTGGTCGCGGACTGGAACGCCGTCGCCGCCCAGGACCCCTCCTACTACATCATGGCCGACGGGATCCACATCGCGCGCGGCGCGGGTGTCGAGGCGTACCTCGCCCTGGTGGATCGCGCCGTCAACTCCGAGACCGGCGGAATCGTCGTCGGGGTCGACTGACATGGGTACGCGCGCACGTCGTTACGCCGTGGTCGCCGTAGCCGCGGCCGCCGTGGCCTCCATCCTCGCCTCCGTCCTCCTTCGCGAATCGGCGAGGCTTTCCGAGAAGGACACCGCCGTCCTCGACGCCCTCGCCGACCTCGACGACGCGCTGGCCTGGCGAGATCGGGCCGAGAAGGCGGTGCCGGCGGACCTGAGCGACGAGTGGCTCACCGCGAACGGCTACATATCGCTCCGCGAGGACGAGTTCTCGGACTGGGTGCACTTCATCAACTGGGGTTACATAGACGACGACCGGCAGCTCGACCCCGGGCAGCCCGAGGCGTACCTGTTCAAGATCCTGCCCGACGGCGGACGGCGACTCGCCGCGCTCGTGTTCGCCATGCCGGAGCGCTTCACCTACGCGAACACCCCCGACCTGGCCGACGGAGCCGCTCTCTGGCACATGCACCCGACCACGTGCCTAGGGGGCGACCCGTTCAGCGAACCGGAGAAGGCGTGGATCGACGGGGCGTGCATCGCCGGGCCGAACTTCCCCCCGCGCCTGATGACCCACGCGTGGGTCACGCCCAACCTCTGCGGGCCGTTCGCCTCGGTCATCCTCGAAGACGACCCCGGGCTCACGGACGCATCCAGACAGTACATCCGCGAACGACTCGGCGGCGCGGACCGGAACGGCGAGATCCCCGGATGCGAAGAGGACCTCGCCAGACGCGTCTGGCCGGACGCGTTCGACTGATGCTCGGGCTGCCCCAACGCGCGGCGCTGCGCCGACTCGGCCTGGTCGTCCTCGCGCTCTCCGTCACCCTCCTGTCCGCCTGCGGCGACGGGACGTCGACCACGTTCCACTCCGTCCATGCCGGCGAGCGTCACACCTGCGCCATCGACAGCGACGGGAACGCCTGGTGTTGGGGCGGGAACCGGTTCGGGCAACTCGGAGACGGCTCGAACGTCGGACGCAGCCGACCCGTCAGAGTCGAAGGCGGGCATTCCTTCGTCGCGCTCGCACTCGGCTCGACCCACACCTGCGGCGTCGACAGCGAGGGGACCGCCTGGTGTTGGGGCGGGAACTTCGTCGGGAAACTCGGCGACGGCACCTCGGCATCGAGCTCCGTCCCGGTGCGCGTCACCGGTCTCCCCGGGAAGGTCGACGCGATCATCGCGACGTCCGATCGCAGCTGCGCCGTCAGCGGCGGTGCCCTGTGGTGCTGGGGCGACAACACGCAGAACGCGATGGGCATCGACCGGCGCGGCATCTTCCTGACCGCCACGGAGGTCCTGCCGGCGAACGTCGTCTCCCACGCCATGAGCCCGGGCAGGGCGTGCACGGTCGCGGAGAAGGTCCTCTGCGTCGGCATCGACGTCGACGGGGCACTCCCGGTCGACGGGGTTTACGGTACCGTCATCAAGGGTCTGCCGGACGAGCCGCTCGTCGAGGTGGCGGCGGCACAGTTCATGTTCTGCGGGCGCACCGACGCGGGCCGCGTGTTCTGCTGGGGGAACCTCTCCTGGTTCATCGGTCAGGACGGGTCGCTGCAAGAGGACATCTGGTTCAGACCGAGCGAGCTCGCCGGCGCGCACGCCGACAAGCTCGCGACCATGGAGGCGACCGTCTGCGTGCTCGAAGACGGACGAGTCGTGTGCCGCGGGAGACTTCCGGGCGAAGGTTGGGTGCTCTCCGGAGGTGTCGGCGCGCCCGTCGTCGACGCCCAGAAGCTCGGCGAGCCGTGGGTCATCCCGTTCCCCGGAAACGTCCGCGACGTCAGCGGCGGCTACGCGCACATCTGCGCGGTCGACGAGAACGGTCAGGTGTGGTGCTCAGGGAGCAACTCCGACGGCCAGCTGGGAGACGGCGGGACGAACGACTCCCTCGAACCGGTCCGCGTCACCACCGGCTGAGTCAGGAAACCCGCCGGCGGTAACGGCTTCTCCCCTGCTAGGAGGCGACGGCGAGCGCTTCACGGGCAGTGTCGGCAATTGCCGCGTACCCGTCGTCGTTGAGGTGCAGCATCAACAGACCCTTCTCGAAGCCGTGGAACCACGGTGCTGCGCTGCACAGATCATGGTCACCGAACCCAGCAGGATCGACCACGACAACGGGCACCCCGCTGCGGCGCGCCTCCTCGGCCGCCGAACGCAATTCCGAGTTGAGCAACGCAGCCGATTGCGCGAACAGGTCGGCGAATTCCTCGGTCGCCCGTCCGCAGGCCGCCCCGGGACGGACCGGCAACGGGTAAAGGGTCAAGACGATCGCCGAGACCCCGGGCCGAGCCGCGCGGATAGACGTCAGCAACTCGACGGTGCCAGGTCGGATGTCCGGCAGATTCGCCATCACCATTTCCTGGCTCGCCGCGCAGTCGCCGTTCAGGCACGAGAGCACTGCTTGGGTGAACTTCAGCGAATTCCCGCCGGACGTCACGGCGACGACATCGACGCTGTCCGGGAGCTCTTCGACCTGCGCGATCGTGTCCGGGAGCGTCGCCCCGCTGCAGGCCATGTTCACGAAAGCCATCCCCAGTTCCGCCGCGAGCAGACCGGGCCAGCCGTACGGCGAACGTCCGCACGCGGGGACCATGCCTCGAGCCCCTACGCCGGAGGCGAAGCTGTCACCAAGTGCGATGAGCGTGCCGGACGTCGACGCGAGGCTGGTAGACGGCACCGCGGGCAACACGCTCGGCGTCGTCGGCACGGTCTCGGACGACCCGGTCGACGACGAGCTCCGGGACCCGGTACCGGCGCAACCCGCGAGCAGCGCAACTGCTACCAGCAGGGAAACTCCGGGGGCGACGAGACGGGAGCGCATCCCCGTCACCGTTCGTCGCGTACCGCCGTCCGCCTGCATCGCGGCGCCCTCACGGCGCGAGCGCGAACCACGGAGTCACGAGAACGTCGAGAAGCTCGTACGCCGGATCCGGGTACACCGGGCCGCGCAACAAACGCACGGTGAGTCGCACCCCGGAGAGATCGACGCCCCGGACACACGAGAACTCGACGGCAAGGCGCATCCGTGTCACCGGACGCGCGTCCCGGCGCACGTAGGAGGTCACGCACCCCGGGTACTGCCCCGACTCCCCGCCCGCATGCTCGGCGTTGGCGTAGGTGTAACCGCCCTGACGATCGACGAACGAGAAGGTGAACTCGTCCGCCGGTCCGGGACCGGCTACCTCGGCGGTCACCCGCACACGCGTGCCCGACGCGACGACCGAGACGGCGAGCAGATCCGAGGCGTGACGTTCCACGTCTCCACGGGAATCGACGAACCTGATGCTCGTCCGCGGCGTGGTCGCTGCGGCGGACACCGCGAGCGGCGCGCCTGCAGCGGACGACGCGGTCACCAGCAGGACGGCGACGGCCAGAAGGCCGCACCTCGTGACGACGTTTCGTGCCGCCACTCGCATGGATACGGAACGTCTCGGCCGACGATCGAACGTCACGAAGCGGCGGGCCGGAGCGCGGAATCCCTGTCGAGCGCGACAGGTACCGTTACGCTCCTGCGACACAGCCTCACAACAAGACACCAGGAGATCGATCTTGACGAAACCGACTGGCCAACGAAAGACGGGCAACCCGAAGACGATCTCGTCGGAGGCCAAGCCTCTCGAAACGGGCAAACGGACGACGAAAGCACGAACGGCGGCAGTTTCGGCGGCGAGGGGCCCCGGCCGTCCCAAGGGAGCGACAAAACCTTCGGGTACGAGCACGAGGACCGCGACGAAAATCGCAACGAAAAATTCCCCCCGCGCCGCGCGCGGAGGACTCATGACGACGGACGAACTCATGCTCAGGTCGATGACCGACGAGCACCGCGACGCCATCCGGAGCGGACGAGCGCAGACGAAGATCGTGCGCGAGTACCTCACGGCACTCGAGAGCCGGCGGCCGCGGAGAGGCCCTCGCCCTGACCCGGAGAAGATGCGCTCCCGGATCTCGGCGATCGACGCCGCGACCGCCTCCGCGGACCCCCTCGAACGCATCACCCTCCACCAGCAGCGCCTCGACCTCGCGCGCCAGATCGAGGCGCTCGAGCAAGGGGACCGCCTCGCCGAACTCGAGGAGGACTTCGTGACCGTGATCGGCGAGTACTCGCGGCGTCACGGGATCTCGGCGATGGCGTGGCTCGCCGGAGGCGTGCCCCGGAGCGTCCTCAAGCGCGCAGGGATCTCCTGACCGGTCCTCCCGACCGGGCTTCCCGGTCGTGGCGACCTCGTATGCGCGGGGACGGTACGGGCGCACGATCCCGGTGTGACCAAACAACGTGACCGTGCGCTCGACCTCCTCCGTACACTCGCCGTCCTCCGGGTCTTCCTCTGGCATGCGACCGGATGGCCGCTGCTCACCTGGGTCGGGGCGCTCCCCGTCATGTTCTACGTCACCGGATACCTCTTCTCGGCAGGATCCGAGCGGCACGGAGTCGCCCGCACGCTCGGCGACCGGGCCCGGAGACTCCTGATCCCCTACTGGTTCTTCGCCGCGGTGATGCTCGCCGTCATGTGGACGGTGTCCGGCAGAACATGGCCGGGACGGCCCTCCGAACTCCTCGGATGGCTCCTCCCCGTCGTCGACCCGGTCGGCGCGCCGTGGCAACAGGGCTGGATCACCGAACCGCTCTGGTACCTGCGAACCTACACCTGGCTCCTCCTGCTCGCCGCGCCCCTCCTCTGGCTCCTCTCGCGAAGACCACTGCTCGTCCTCGTCGGTCTCTCCGGCGGCGTCTTCGCCGGCGAACTCCTCCTTGGCGCACGCCACTGGCCGCTCCAGGACGTCCTCCTCTACGGGCTCTTCTTCGCGGCCGGCGCCGGGACCGGACGCGGACTGCTCCGACCTCGCAGACGCGATCTCCTGAGCACCGCAGGCACCGCCGTCGCCCTCGTCGCCGCGTGGACGTCGTTCCGTCCGCCGCTCGACGGGGTCGTCAACAACTCCCACACGGCACACATGCTCGTGGGAACCGTGTGGCTCGCTCTCGCCGTCGCGTTCCTGCCGTTGTTGCGGCGCGTCGCAGCGCACGCGCGCGTCGGACGCGCCGTCGAGATCGTCACGTCACGAAGCCTCTCGATCTACCTCTGGCACGCACCGGCACTCGGACTCGGCTACCTCGCGCTCGCGCGCACCCCGCTGGAGGGAACAGCCCTCACCGTCACCGGCGTGCTCCTCGGCGCGATCCTCACGGCAGTCGTCACCTCGGCGGTGGTCGGTGTCGAACGACACGGCGGACGGCGACGCGCCGACAGGACATCCCTGCCCGCGCGGCTCCTGCCGAGCGCACGCACCGGGGCGCTCACGGCCGCGGCTGCCGGGCTCGTCATGGGCACGTTGGTAGCGGTACCGCCGCGCGCGGTGAGCCTCCCTCCGACGCCGTCGAAAGCGCCCGAACAGGTCGACCTCACCGAGGACGAAGCGCTCGCATTCCTGCTCGAACCATCCGACCCGGGCGCGGGCGACGTCTTCACCGCGACGCCCGCCACGCCGGAAGATTCGTTCTTCACGAGCGATCCCTACCCGTCGAACACCGACGGCATCCCGGTACGCCGAGGCGGCAGAACGCGGTCGCCGATCACGGCGCCGACGAGCCCGGGCACACCGACCACCGAGCCGGTCGCCGTGCCGAGCGGCCCTCGCGAAACCCGCCCGGTCGCTGACTGGGACGACATCGCCCCGCTGATCGACGACGCCGTGCGCGACGCCGTCGTCGCCGCCGCCGGGGACTGGGTCCGTCGCATCAAGGCCGACAAGGGCATCACCTACGAGACGGGTCTCGAGATCGCGATCGTCCAGCCCGGCAGGCTCCGCTACGCCACCACCATCGACAAGAACGGCGAGGCGGCACCGGTCGGCGACAGCATCCCGTTCGCGAGCATCACGA
>JAGWXX010000074.1 GCA_018969685.1 Acidobacteriota bacterium
CTGCCCGGCCCCTGATCCTTCCTACAGGCCAACGAGACGGGCCCGACGAGAGAGGTCAGGCCGACCCGGCAGCCAAGAGCTCGTCGAGGGCCGTCACGTCGTCCCCGAGCATCCCCGCCATCGTCGCGAGCTTCTGCACCACCGCCGAGACCATCCGCTCCTCGACCGTCCCCAGCCCGAAGAGGTAGTGCGCCACCGCGGCCTGCCCGTCACGATGCGTACGTCCCTCGATCTGGGCCATCTCCAACGCCGACCAGCGAAGATCGTGGAGCAGCAACACCCGAGGCGTCATGTCGGCCGACGAGGCCGCCTCGCCGGCGTGCAGGCTGATGCCCTCGACGACCGAGAACACGACGACGTCGGCGTCGCCGCGCTGGAAGCGCACGCGACCAGACTCGCGTTCGGACGCGGCGGTCGAACCGTCGATACGGACCACGCGCAGGCCCGACGACGCCAGTTCGTCGACGATCGCCGACGCGGACTCCATGAACTGCACCGAGACCGCCGGACGCAGACCGTCCTCGAGCATGTCCTTCACCATCTGCGACGTGCCCGGGACGCGGAGCAACGACGACTTCTGACGGAACCGCAGCGCCGCGACGAGCGAACTCTTCGAGTCCCGCCCCTTCACCGCGAGGGCGAGCGAACGCCTGAACTCCTCCCACGCCAACTCGTAGAGACGGAACGCGCGAGGATCGAGCGCGACCGGCGAGAGCTGGCGGACGAGCTCCGGCCAGCCGGAGATCTCCGTCGGGCGGCGGCGTAACGCGCCGCGGACGAGCGACTTGGCCGACGAGGACCTCGGACGGAACGGGTCGAAGAGCAACGCGCGCACGCGCTCCTCGTCACCGGGACCCGGTGCGTACTCCCACGCGCCGAACGCCCCCTGCGACACGGCGAGTCCGCGATCGCGGCACCACCTGGCGAAACCGTCGAGACCGGCCACCGGGGTCCCGTGGCGCGACGAGAAGAGTGGCGCGAGGTAGGACAACTCGAGCGGATCCTGCCCCGCGGTCGCCGAGACCCAGAGCGTGAACGCCGGACGGGCGCGCTTGCCGCGGTTGTTGGTCGTCACCAGCTGACGGACCGCGCGGCTCCGCTGGGAGACCGGGTTCTTCAGACGGTGCGACTCGTCGCAGACCACCACGTCCCAGGAAACCCTGGAACGACCCTCGGCGGCGTGGCGCTTGTTCTTCGTGCGCGTGCGCTTGGCCGAGCGCGACGACGCGGGTCGTACGAGCAACGACTTCGCCTGCTCGTAGTTCGTCACGCACCAGAAGACGTTCCCCGCCCCCATGTCGTCGATCGAACGACGCCAGTGCGGCACCACCGAGAGCGGCGAGAGCACCAGGACGCGAAGCGGGCGCGACCGCGACGAGGCGATCGCCTGCACCGCGGAGAGCACCGAGTAGGTCTTGCCCAGGCCGACCTCGTCGGCGAGGAGGAATCCCGGCAGTCCGGCGGCGAACGCGGTCGACATGGCGAGCGCGGCTTCCTCTTGATGCCTGCGCAAGGACACCCGGGGCGACGACGGCGACATCGACGCACCGGCGAGCAACAACGCGAACGCCTCCGGTGAATGCCGCGACGGAGCCAGACGCTGCAGCGCCCGCGGCAACGGTCCCGGGTGCGACCAGGCACCGCCGACACGGCGAGCGCCGTGGCGGCGGGCGAGGGACGACTCCGACGGCGGCACGAGCAGCTCGACGCTCACGACGTTTCTCCCATGGATACGACCGTCCCCGGTCGCGACGGGCCAGCAGCGATCACGGCAAGGCGCCTCGTTGCGCGCGCGGCACGAGTCGCAAACGGTCGAACGCGTCCGGGGAAACCCGGACACGAACGGAGACGCCATGCACAACGAGAACGACGACCCCTGCCCGGAACGCGACGCCGACGGCTACTGCCACTGCAAGAAGACCACGCACCCGCAACGACCACCGCGCGCGCCCCGCTGACGCTCCCTCTCGGAGCTCCCCGACCGGAACGCACCAGACCGCGCTCCCCCGCCCCTCCTGCCCACACGCGGGATTGCGCCGCGACAGGTCCCGCCCACGGTAGGACGCGCCGGCAGCAGCCGGTACATCCACGCAGAAGGCGCAACCACGCCCGAAGCACTTCACACCAAGGACAACACATGAACCCCAGTACCACGAGCCTCGGCTCGCACCATGGGGCGGACGACCTCGACGACCAGTTCGAGTACGTAGAGCAGGACATCCCATCGGCAACCCGAAGCGGCGACCGAGAAGACGAACGCGACACCGCGGCGGACACCGGCATCCCGACGGAGCGCAAAGCTCCGCACATCATGCCGAAGATCGCCCCGCCGAAACAGACGAGACGCTACAGCGCGACCGAACTGCCCGAGATCGGGACATGGGTCGCCGTCAACACCCTGGACGGGAAACGCAAAGAAACCCTCCATGGACGAGTCGTCGTCATCACCACCGACCGCGTCCGCCTGAAACAAGGCGCCGGCTGGTGGGACATACCGCTCGGCAGCGTCACCGGCATCACCGCCGGAGACGACCCCGCACACCGCGGACGCTGAGCACGTCGAGAACGCCCCCGAAGAACCCCCGGCCCATACCGGGGGTTCTTCTCTTTCCCGGACACCCGGGAACGAACCCCGGCGGGAAGCGTGCGCCTCTCGGACGAAGCGCACACCGGCCGGACTGTCTCGTCCATGCGCAGACCACGAAACAGCGACATCATCGGCACCGGCATCCTCGTCACCAACCTCGCACTCTGGTGGGCCTACACCCGCACAGGAAACGTCGCCACGCTCGCGGCATTCTTCGCCGTCGCCGCCGCCGGACTCGTCGCCGAAGCACCCATCAGACGCGCCGACGAACGACACGAACGCGACACCGCGCGGCGACGCCACCCCGTCAACCGCGGGCGACACCGGGCGTGAACACGATGCCGGCGTGGTACTGGTGCGTACTGGGCGCGCTCCTCGGCGCGACGATCGCGTCGTTTCTCGGCGTCGTCCTCGAACGGGTGCCGCGCGGCCTGAGCCTGAACGGGCGGTCGCGGTGCGCGTGCGGACGACAACTCGCGTGGCACGAGAACGTCCCCATCGCCGGCTGGCTCCGTACCCGCGGCACCACGCCCTGCTGCCGGCAACGACTTCCGCGCACCTACCTCGCCGGTGAAGCAGCCGGAACGCTCCTCCTCGGCGGCCTCGGTCTCCTCGCGGGCCCGCTCGGTATCGCAGGAGGCGCCGTCGCGGCGATCGTCATCGCCACCGGCACGGCCCACCTGCGGCGGCACGGAACACGGCGCACCGACGACGACGGCGGACACTAGATGGCCATGGCGGACCGCCGACGTCGCGACGAGAACAGACGCATCCCGCGAGCAGTCGGCCGTCTCCTCGCCGCCGCCTCCCTCCTCGCCTTCACCGCGACGCTCACGGCGTGCATCCCGGACGACGGTCCGGTCGTCTCCCGGCCGGAAGGCGGACCTTTCGACCCGGGGCAGAACGGTCTTCCCGACCAGGTGCGCGTCCAGAACATCTGCGGTGAGGCGATCGTCAGCGCGCTGCGCACCCTGAGCGAGCGCTACTACGACGTCGCCCGGGGCTGGGAACGCTACTCCGCGTACGCGGACGGCATCGTCGACGACGGCGTGACCGCCGATGAGTACGCCGGGGCGGAACAACGCGGGGAGAACATCACAGCCGCGATCGAGGCCTACCGCGCCGCGGCCGAGAGCGTCCGCGTCACCGGCGGCACCATCGCCGGCGACTTCGTCGCCGACTGCGACAGGGACGTCATCGTCCGCTTCGAAGCGCTCTACCAGGAACGCGAGACCGAGATCTCCTACGTCGCCGACGAGAGCGCCCGGACCACGACACGGCTACGCAAGAGCGCCGGCGTCACCAAGACCGGAGAGTAGCCACCCGGCCGGGGCAGGGATCATGTCCCTGCGCCGCTGGCACTACCGCCCGGTACTGCTACGAAGACTGCCCGGACGTCCGGGCGACGTTGAACGAGTCGTCGCCTATCTGTGCGGCGTACTCGAGGACCTTGTCGACACCGCGGACACATCCGGTAGCGAGCGGCTCGCTGAGACTCGCGCAGAACTCGTCGGTGCGGGCGCGATCACGACTGAGAAACAGCAGCATGTATCCGAAACGTTCGGCGCAGTCCTCGGCCGGGTAGGACTCGCCGAACGACGAACAGAACCCGGGGACGGCGTCCAGCAACGGGGCGACACGCGACAGGTCCATCTGCACCATGCGGCGCGCCAGAGATTGCACGCACGCGGCGAGAACTTCCGGGTGCTCCTTGCACCACCCTGCCGTGGCCGCCACGTCGTCGGGACCGACTGCGGTCACCGCGCCCTCGACGCAACCCGGCGAGAGCACACCGAGCGGCGGGAGACACAGTTCCACCGGCCGCCCTACCTGCGGCGAAGGACGATCCTGCGGCGAATTCGAACGCGCGGCGCGCTGCGAGGCGTAGACCCACTCCATCACCGCACCGACACGGCACTCCTCCTGCTGCTCGGCGAGAGAGAAACCCGAACACACCGGCGCGGCGCGGCGGAGATCCTCGTTGAACCGCCACATCGCCGCGTGCCCCACGCCGTGATGACACCCGAGCAACGTCGACGGGCCGTTACCGGCTCCCGCACCGTCGACCAGGTCGCCGTCACGGTAGCGCTCGTCGAGACCGTCGCAGAGCGCGCGAGCCGCGGGCGGAAACTCCTCGTCGTCGAGGTACGTGCCCATCGCCTGCAACAACCCGTGCACGTAGCCGAGCGAGCATGACGTCGTACCGGCCGCGACCGCTTCCTCGAGCGAACCGGTCGTCTTCCAGGTGCGGATACCGAGCTCGTGCGCCGGCTCGTGGCAGATCCGCGCCCAGGCCGAACCGCTCGCGCCGCTGAGCCGGACGAGCTCGCCGGTCGCGATCTGCGGACCGAAGTCGTCGAGCACGCCGACGACGTAGCCGGTCGCGCACGCGGTCAGATCCTGGCGGTTGAGACACGGATCGCCCTGCGGCAACGCGCGGCCGGAAGAACCGACGAGAACGAAGAGTCCGCCTGCCGCAGCCAGCCCGAGCGCGGCGACGGCGAGACCGGCGAGACGGGCGCCGGTACGACGAGGGCGGGCGAGCAGCAACGCCGCCGGGACGAGCGCGACGAGAGGAAGAAGCCAGAGCAGACCGCCGGAACGGGCCGGGGATGCGACCTCGGGAAGCGGTGAACCGACCGTGAACGCGTGCGACCCGCCCGGGTACTCGACGGAGTAGGTGCCGGCCGGAAGCCTCGGCGGGTAGACCGAGAGCACGTCCCCGGAAAGAGACGACAGATCACCGGTCAAAGGAACGTCGCGGCCGTCGGCATCGACGAGCCGGACCGGGCCATCGACACCCGTGACCCCGTCGACGCGGACGACTCGCGGCGGGAACGCGTCACCGAGGGAGAACGGATCCTGCTCGCGCTCCGCAGAAACAGGCGCCGCGACGACGAGAACGACGCAGACCGCAAGTACCGCGAAGACGACACGGTACACCCCCCGACGACGGGTGTCTCCGAATCCGCGGACGGAGGTACGTGACGAGCGGGCGAGCGGGAACATCGGTGCCGACCGTACCGAGACCGGTGCCGGCGTCAGGGCAGCGGAGCGATACGGGTCCGGCCTGGACGCACGGACACCTCGCCGCGGCGCAAACGGGAACGGTGACGCAGCACCGACCAGACCAGCAGACCCGTCGAGAGCACCACGACGAACACCGCGAACGGGAACGAACGGCGGGCGAGCCGACGCAGCAGGGACGAGAACTCCGGGGCGAACACGGTCATGGACGCCACCGTCCCCACGGCGGCGAGAACGTCGGGGAACCTGACGAACGACGGCCCCTCTCCCGAGGGGTCCCCCGCGGACGGGGGGCGGGGGCCGGCCCGGGGGCCGGAGGGTCCGGGAAACCCATACCCGGCAGGGTCCGGGGGGCGGTGTATGGCCCTACCCGGGGGCCGGGACACCATCAAGGACATGACCGACCACACCCGCCTCCAGTACCACCCGAACGGGTACCCCGAGCTGGGCCTCGTCCCGCGAACCTTCACCGCCCGCTACCGCAAGGACGCAAACCTGAAGACCTTGCGGCGCCGGCTCGAGAAATGGGAGATCGAACGCGGCAGCCCGTTCTTCCAGGCGCGCAACCTCGAGAAGATCAACCCGAAGCTCGCGTTCGAACTCGTCAACGTCTACGTGGCAATGCGCGAGCGTTACCCGCAGATCCGCCCGGACTTCATCGATTTCGCGTCGAAGGACATCGGGCAGGACGCCATGGCAGAGGCGTTCTCCTACAACGACACCCTGCCGACCGTGCGCAGCATCATGTCGAACTACGAGACCATCGACGTGCTCGACGGAGAGGAGATCCTCGAGATCGCGAAAGAGGAGAACGTCGACGGCAAGACCCTGCGCAAACTGCGCGGCGAAGTCCGCACCGTCGACGAGGAGACCGTCCGCGACCCGAGCACATCGGGCGCGATCTTCTTCGGCGACTCGTTCCGCAACGCCCACGCCTACCGCAAACTCTTGAAGTTCTGGGACATGCGCAACCAACGCGCCGAGGAGCGCGGTCACGCGCCGCGCGTCGTCTGGGCGGCCGTCAGCCCGGCGTCGTTCACCATGATCCACGAGTTCGGTCACCTCGTGGAGGCCGAGCTCATGGGCCGCGGCTACAAGCCGGTCGAGCGCGTCTACCGGCGGTTGAGCGAAGCGTTGCTCGGCACGGAGAACCCGAGCGAACGCCAGTGGCGCTACCACCTCGTCAACTACCCCACATACGACTTCACCAAGATCAAGGGACGCTTCCGCGGCGGACCGGAACGTCGACGCGAGACGAAGCGATCCCTGCACCACACCATCCGCGAGAAGCTCGGTACCTACGCCACCACCTACCGCGACGAGCTATTCGCCGAGAGTTTCGCCCAGGCCCACACCGCCGAACGCGCGGGCTTTCGCAACGAGCTCCGGCCATTCCTCGCAAGCCTGCGAGCCGAAGGCATCGGCGCCAAGCGCCTGCCGAACCGCCAGAGCTGAGTTCCCTGGCCGGGGTCGGCCGCAACGGTAGCGCGACGGGAACACCCACTCACACCAACGAAACCACGGAGGCGTCATGCGCAACCGAATCTCGCGAGCGATCCTCGCCAGCAACTCCGGTCTCCCCGCCGACGCGGCCGAGACCTGCCAGCGCATCCTCGCCATGCGCGAGGACATGCACCCATGGCTCTCGGCGAACCCCGAGATCACCACGACGACCTGGCACGCCCTATGGGGAACGGCCAGGCCCGAGGCAGCGATCGCCCAAGGACTCGTCGCACGCGAACTCGACGCGGCACAGCGCCGCGTCGTGATCACCAAGGAGAACCGCGTCGGAGTCCTCAAGATCTTCGTCGCACACAACGAGCTCACTCTCGACGAGCAGATCCTGCTCTCCGGGAAAGCCAACGCGGCGGCGGCGATGCTCGAGCAACCATGGCTCGACAAGTCGTTGCGCAAGCCGCTGGCCCTCAAACTGGGGGACCTCGCGCTCCTGCGGGAGATGGCGCTCGCACCGCACGGCACGTTCACCGACGACGAGCTGCTCCAACTCGTCCTGACCTACCCGTCATGGCCGACCGTGAGCAGCGACCCCCGAAAAGGCGCGAAAGACCGGAACCGGTACCTGCGCATCCTGTTCGGGCGACGACCCGGGCTCATCGCCCCCGTCGTCGAGCACCTCCTCGCAGCAGCCGCGTCGACCGGAACGTCGACGCGTCGCGAACAGGACGTACTGACCGCGATCGCGGGCAGCGCGCACCTCGACGGGGATACGGCGTCGCGCATCGCCGGGATCGAATCCGGACGATGCACGCTCGCACGCAAGACGTTCGACGAGCGGTACTACTGCCTGCTCGCCCTCGTCAACAACCCGAGATGCCCGCGCCAGGTCGTGACCGTCGTCAGCGAAGCTTCGAGAACGTCGACGAGCGGCGATTCCGGTTTGTTCCGGAGCGCTGACGAACGACGCGAGACGCGACCCGACATCGTCGAACCGTTCGCCTGCCTGGACGATCCGGAGACCCTGGAATGGGTCATCCGTCGGTCACTCCCCTACCGGAGCGAGAACAGCGACCGACCGGCGCGACCGGTCGAGCTCGTCGAGCTCGGGAAGAACCCGAACCTCACCGAACGGCAACGGGCGACCGTACGCGACGCCATCCTGCGCAACGTCGAGAACGAACTCGTCGAGAGCGACGACGAACTCGTCAAAGCGCTCTGGCCGGAAGGGTTACCGTCCTGCCCGGCCCCGAGGGCCGCGGCGCGGCGACAGACCGCACCGAACCACGTCCAAGAGGCGTTCGACCTCGCAGCAACGAAACTCGGGAACGACCCCGTA